>CAZHYA010000386.1:0-2447 GCA_964536525.1 uncultured Bacteroidales bacterium
GGTGGGGGAGGTCAACGTGGTGGCGATGATGAAGGAGGTGGATGCCGTGATCGGGGGCGAAGGCAATGGCGGTGTCATCGACCCTGCACTTCATTACGGGAGGGATGCCCTTGCAGGCATCGCGCTGTTCCTGAGCTTCCTGGCAAGAGAGCATGTCAGCTGTTCGGCATTACGGGAAAGTTATCCTTCCTATTACATTGCTAAAATGAAGATGGACCTTGATCCCGCTACCGATATTGATGCCATGCTCGATCAGCTTAAAAAGGATTATGCCCCCCGGGAAGTGATCACCATCGACGGGCTGAAGATATTTTTCGGAAAGGAATGGGTGCACCTGCGCAGGTCCAATACCGAACCCATTATCAGGATCTATGCCGAGAGTGCGACAAAGGAGGGAGCAGAAAGGCTCGCAGGGGAAGTTATCAACAAAATACAAACCCTGCGCTGACAGGCTTTTATTTTTTTTAATTTGGTCATTCTATAAAATGATCATGGCCCAGGGGAAAAAAAAGAAAAGAAAGAAGGTCAGGTACAGCGAACTCCGCATCCGATTGTCGTATAAACAAAAACGATCGCTCATCAACTACTGTCAGGCCAGAAAAACCACGCCCAACAAGCTTATCAAGAAGATGATTAAGCCGTATATCAGCAATTATGCTGATGATGTGCCTGAAGAATATTACGTTACAGAGAACCAGCTCGATCTTTTTACGGATAATGGAGACACAGCGCACGACTACGCCGATGCCGTGAAGAAAACCTTATTTTAAGGCAGTCTGGTAAGGGGTACGGTTCATGATCGACCTGCCCAGGGTCACCTCGTCGGCATATTCCAGTTCATCACCTACAGCAATACCCCTTGCGATGGTGCTTACCGACACATCGTAATCGCTGATCTTTTTATAAATGTAAAAGCTGGTGGTGTCGCCCTCTATGGTGCCCGAAAGGGCAAAGATCACCTCCCTGACCTCACCTGATGCCACACGGTCGACCAGCGACCCGATATTCAGGTCTTTCGGGCCTACCCCGTCGATAGGTGAGATGATGCCGTTGAGCACATGGTAAACACCCCTGTACTGATCGGTGTTTTCAATGGCCATAATATCCCTGATGTCGGAAACAACACACAGCATGCTCCTGTCGCGTTTGGGGTTGCCGCATATCTGGCAGGTCTCCCCGTCGGAAAGGTTGTTGCATATACTGCAATAACGGATGTTGCCTTTCATCGCATCAATGGCCCTGGTCAGGTTGCCGACCGTGGCATCTTCCTGGTTCAGCAGGTGAAGGGCCAGCCTTAGGGCTGTTTTCCGGCCTATGCCCGGCAGTCGCGACAACTCATTGACACATTGCTCCAGAAGCTTCGACGAATAGGTGTTCACTGCGTGTGGATAATTAGTAATTTTGAAACAAAAATAAGCATTTTCAGGGATGTTTAAATATTTCCGCACGGGCTGCGTTAACCTAAAAAACCATGATATGAAAAAAATGCTTCTGTTTTCCTGCTTCGTCTTCCTGGTTTTCCCATTGCTCGCCCAGGAATTCACCAATACTGAGATCAACAAGGTTGATATCGACGGACGCAGGCAGGGAAATTGGAAAGTCTTCGACGTGAACGGCAATCTTAAGTTCGAAGGGACATTCCTCGACGGGATGCCTGTCGGGACTTTTACCTATTACTATGAGGATGGCAGCATAAAGGCAGTTTCGGAAATGTTTGACGGGGGCCGTCGCAGTCGTACAAAGGTCTATCACAGCAACGGCAGGCTCATGGCTGAAGGAAATTACCTCGACGAGAAGAAAGACAGTATATGGAACTATTACAGCGACTTCGACGGCGTGTTGCTCTCCACCGAGAATTATGAGAACGGGCTCCTTGACGGCACTGTGGTGAATTATTTCCCGAAGGGCGGCGTGGCGGAGGAGATCCATTACCGATCAGGGCTCAAACATGGCGAATGGAAGCGGTATTTCACCGATGGCAAGCTAAAGCTCAAGGCCACCTATGAGGACGACAGGCTGGAAGGATTGATGCTGGTGTATTTTCAGAATGGCGTGCCGGAGATCTCCGGGATGTACCTGCACAACTACAAGGACGGCATGTGGTTTTATTTCGACGATAAAGGCCGGGTCGTGAAAAAGGAACGCTATGTGAAGGGAAACCTCAAGGAGACGGAGATCCCTGATCTCGAGTGATTTTATGACACCTCTCAGCTGAATACTTTTTCATACGCCATAAATCCTTTGGGGCTGACATCCTTTAGGGCCTGCCGGGGTTTATGGAATGCCTTGCTTTCAAATATTATCTTTAACAGGCTGTCGCGCTGTTCGGGATCAGCCAGGTGGGCGATGCCTATGGCGTGTTCAGCGATGTTGAGCCCCCTGGGATTGAAGGCCCCGTGTTCGGTCACGATTACGATGGGATCTGCAGCGATGGCCGTGGTGGTGAT
>CAZHYA010000387.1:0-2445 GCA_964536525.1 uncultured Bacteroidales bacterium
CTTTAAAGCCATCTATCTAAATATTGCTATAAAAATCAATTGTTTCACCTTCGGCCAATGTGATGATGGCCTTTTTGTAGGATGCTGTTTTTCCCGCAATGATCCCGGTCTTGGTATACCTCGATTTGGTCTTACCCCTGTAGCTCATCGTATTCACGGAAACCACCTCCACACCGTAGAGCTCTTCCACGGCCTGCTTGATCTGTATCTTGTTGGCTTTCCTGTGCACGATGAAACCGTAACGGTTCATGTTTTCGCCCATCTCCGTCATCTTCTCCGTGATCACCGGTTTTATAATGATATCCATCGCTGTATATATTATGATTATGCTAAAATCTTTTCAATTTCCTTCATCGAACTCTCGGCGATCAGCAACTTGTTCGCATTCAGAATATCGTAGGTATTCAGGTTGCTTGCATTGATCACTTTGGCTTTCTGCAGGTTCCTTGCCGAGAGAACGATGTTCTCGTCGGTTTCAGGGATCCCCAGCCGCGTTTTCTTGTCGGCCAGGTCGAAGTGTCCGAGCAGCTCGAGGTATTTCTTCGTTTTGGGTCCGTCGAACCTGAAATCCTCGAGGATCAACAGCTCGTTGTCTTTGGCTTTATAGCTGAGCGCCGAGCGGCGTGCCAGTTTCTTCACCTTCTTGTTGAGCTTGAACCCGTGGTCTTTGGGCTGAGGCCCGAAAACCCTTCCGCCTCCGCGGAACAGGGGGTTCTTGATGCTGCCGACACGTGCCGTGCCGGTGCCTTTCTGGCGCTTCAGCTTGCGGGTACTCCCGGCTATGGCATTACGCTCCTTGCTGCTGTGCGTTCCCTGCCGGCGATTGGCCATGATCTGCCTGGTGTCGAGCCAGATGGCATGGTCGTTGGGCTCAACCTCAAAGATCGCCTTGTTGAGGGTGATCTTACGGGAGCTCTCTTCTCCGTTCGATTTATATACTACTAACTCCATCTTTCAACAATTACATATGAACCATTTGGGCCAGGTACGGCGCCTTTAACTAAGATCAGGTTTTTTTCGGGGATGATCCTGATCACCTGGAGGTTGATCAACTTAACCCTTTGATTGCCCATGCGCCCTGCCATCCGCATGCCCTTGAATACCCTCGAAGGATATGAAGAGGCTCCGATGGAACCTGGAGCGCGCATCCTGTTGTGCTGGCCGTGCGTGGCGTCGTTAACCCCACTGAAGTTGTGACGCTTTACCACACCCTGGAAGCCTCTCCCCTTGGAGTAGCCCACCACGTCGATGAACTCGCCTTCTTCAAAAATGTCGACCGTAAGCACATCGCCGAATTTCTTCTGGTGGCCCGCCTCAAACCTGGTGAATTCCCTCACGATCTTCTTGGAGGTCACACCGGCTTTCGCAAAATGACCCCTGAGGGCCCGGGTCGTGTGCTTCTCCTTTTTGTCGTCAAAGGCAAGCTGGATGGCGTCATAGCCATCTTTTTCCTTCGTCTTCACCTGGGTGACCACACAGGGGCCTGCCTCGATGACGGTGCAGGGGATATTCTTTCCGGCAGCATCATAGATGCTGGTCATACCGATTTTTTTTCCAATTATTCCTGACATTACAATATCTTTTAGACTTTATCACACTTTGATCTCAACCTCAACGCCACTGGGAAGTTCCAGCTTCATCAACGCATCGATCGTTTTACTTGTGGTGCTGTAAATGTCCAGCAGTCTTTTGTATGAACAGAGCTGGAACTGTTCCCGCGACTTTTTGTTGACGAACGTGGACTTGTTCACAGTAAAGATCTGTTTGTTTGTTGGCAAGGGGATGGGCCCGCTCACCACAGCTCCAGTGGATTTTACAGTTTTTACGATTTTTTCGGCCGACTTGTCAACCAAATTGTAATCGTACGATTTTAACTTAATTCTGATCCTCTGACTCACGGTTTTCTATTTTAGATCTTATTAATAATTTACTACGTATCCTTTAACTTTATATAATACATCATCCAGTATTTCCCTGGGCAGCTCGGCATAATGATGGAATTCGAGGTTGGCATTTCCACGCCCCGAGGTGAGCGTACGCAGGGTGGTGACGTAACCGAACATCTCGGCCAGGGGCGCTTTTGCCCTGATCTCCTGCAGCCGGTTCACCGTCGACAGCCCTTCGATATGGCCCCTCCGCTTGTTCAGGTCGCTGTTAACCTCACCAACATATTCATCGGGAGTGGTGATCACCACCTTCATGATCGGCTCAAGAAGCACCGGGACTGCCTTTTTACAGGCTTCCCTGAATGCGATGCCGGCCGCTGCTTCAAACGAGAGCGCGTCGGAGTCGACCGGGTGATGGTTGCCGTCGATGAGCCTTACCCTGAGGTTTTCGACCTGGAATCCTGCCAGGACGCCATTCATCATGGCCGACCTGAATCCCTTTTCAACGGCATGGATATATTCTTTCGGGACGACCCCTCCCTTGATGTCGTCGATAAAC
>CAZHYA010000388.1:0-2431 GCA_964536525.1 uncultured Bacteroidales bacterium
GTTAAGCTGGGGAAGCAAAACATCGTTGAAGGCCAGCCTGGTGGCATAGGGCACGGCAGTGTTGTTGATGTCCTGCGAGGTGAGCCCCATATGGACAAACTCGCGGTATTGCTTCAGCCCCATCTTGTCGAACTTCTTCTTGATATAATATTCCACGGCCTTCACATCGTGGTTGGTCGATTTCTCGATCTCCTTCACCTCCAGGGCATCCTTGAAAGAGAAGTCTCTGCTTATGGCGCGCAATTCTTCAAAGCGGTCATGGTCGAAATCTTTCAGGCCCGGAAGAGGTATCCGGCAGAGGGCAATGAAGTATTCGATCTCAACAAAAACGCGGTAGTTGATGAAGGCTGCTTCAGAAAAATAGTACGACAGCGATTCGATCTGTTTATGGTACCGTCCATCGATCGGAGAAACGGCACTTACTACGGAGAGGTCCATGGCTTGATTCTTTAGTACCTTCCAAAATTAGAAAAGAAACAAGAAAAGTCAAGTATTTATTAAAAATATCGGGAAAAGGGTCCTGCTACGACATCATGCTCCTGAAGGCCTCCTGTATCACATCCCCGTAAATGTCGCCAAAAGTGATGAGGCACCAGGCCTGCAGGGCAACGATCTCTTCTTTCTTCAGCCACTTGATCGACTTTTTCAGCTCTTTCCTGAAAAGCTCCCTGCTGAAGCTTACTTTGCCCAAAATGGTTTTGGAGTATTCAAGCATGGCAGAACGGTTTATGGGTTGTTGATGTGAAAACGAATAGCAGTACCGGTTTAGTGTGTTAAAAAATCATAAGATATGAACAGGGGGCATGGTTTCAGTGGCAGAATCAAATTCAGGGTGCCGGGAAGTGTTGAGTGTTGAGCCCCTCGACTTCTCACTTTTCCATATTCCATATTCCTTTTTCACTCAAACACCGTGCTCGCGTACCTGACCGAATATGCCGTGAAATAACCGATCGCCCCTCCGCTGATGTTCCCGCTCACGTTGGCGGGTGGTCCGCTGAACAGCGGGGTGCTGAAACCGGTCTCCTCCTGCACCTGCCAAACGAAGTTGGCATAACCCTCGGTGACGCTGCTGGCACGGAAAGTGATCACATCGCCGGGGCGAAGCCGCTCGCTTTTCTTCGACTGGTTGAGATAACCTACGCCGATGCCGTTGGTGAACCCGCCATCGTAGAAACGGTCGTCGACCACCTGCTTTTCGCTGATGGTGTCGGTGAGCAGGGTGTCGTTCTTGAAGATGTCGAACATGTAGAAATTCGGCCCCGGCGGATCCCAGTAATAGCACTGCACGATATAGAAGCCGTCATCCCCCCAGTCGGGCTGGTGCTGAAGGCCGATATACACAGTATCGCCGATACCGGGCGTTTCCGTCGATGCGTTATAGCTGGTCTTTCCGTCGATGGCCTCTGCCAGCTCTATGCCGAGGGTGTAGGCAATGCCTGATCTGGCGCTGAAACCCTGCGGCAGGTAATAACGGCCGGGATCTTCTTCGGTCAGCAGGTAGGTGTTGCCTTTGTCGTCCGACAGGGTCACGTCGGCATTGGCGACCGGCGGTGGAGGCTGGTTATAGAAGTAGCTGCTCGACTCGGTGAGGATGACCGTCTGTCGGATGGTGCTGTCGCTGCTGAGCTGCGCATCGACCACCAGGCGGGTGTAGGTGTCGTCGAGTTCCACATCGATACGCTCGGTGCAGGCGGTGGCGAGGCCCAGGGCCATCGTGCTGACCAGCAGTATCTTCCGGTGATATGTCGATAGGTTTTTCATCTTGTCGCTAAAACTTGAAATTGAAGGTGAGGGCCGGGATGATCCCGAAAAGGTAGGTCTTCTCGGCATAGGTCTCGTAACCGCTGTAACCACTTCCCGGCGTGGCCTCTTCCTGCACGAAGTTGATGGTCCAGGTGTTGTGCCGGTCGTAGGCATTATACAGGGCAAGGGTCCACGAATGCTGCCACTTTCTTCCCGGCTTGTCTTTCCCGTTCAGGGTAACTGAAACATCCAGGCGATGATAGTCCTGCAAGCGATATGCATTCCTGTCGGAGTAGAGGGGCAGGATCACTCCCCCGATCACCGCCCTGCCCGTGGGGAAGGTCACGGGCTGCCCCGTGGCATACACCCAGTTGGCGGCCACTGTCCACCGTGCATTGATATCCCAGTTGGCCACGATCGAAACATCGTGCGGCCTGTCGTAGGGTGCCGGATACTTCATCCCGTCGTTGATGTCGGGGAACTTCCGCCAGGTCCTCGACCAGGTGTAGCTCACCCATCCGCTCACCATGCCGTTAATCAGTGGCAGGCCGTTGAGCCTCACGAAGGCTTCCACGCCATACGACCAGGCTTCCCCGAACCTGAGCTCCCCTTCCAGCTCCTTGTTCAGCAGCAGCTCCGCAGGGTCCTTAAAATCTATGGCGTGGTCCATGTGCTTGTAATATACTTC
>CAZHYA010000389.1:0-2423 GCA_964536525.1 uncultured Bacteroidales bacterium
ATGCCGAGAATTCCCGCGATCATCTCCACAGACGGTTCCACCAGTAGGGGGACAACTCCCCATGCATCGACGGTCATATCCACGCTGGTCACCACTTTGATCCTGATGGAGTCGGCCGGCGGTTCAGGGCTTTCCACCCTGATATCGATGGTAGAAGATTGCTCCAGGCTGTCGAGATAGTCGACCGGAAAACTGAACATGATCTCCGGTGGGGTAAAAGGTGCCACCACACCCTGAAAGATATCATAGCTTCCGGCCACCCCGTCGATCTGGAAAACAAAGCTGTTCTTTGTGCCATAAGCCCAGGCATCATCGATCAGTCCTTCGATCAGCCCCTGCGCGGCAATATTGGAGGAAGGGAAGCTTGTGCCATAAGGTGTATTATCGGGATCGACAAAATTCAACTGTGTGAGGGTATCCGACACCAGTTCCGAAAAATCCCAGTGCTGGTTGGCACCCGAAGGCCCGGGACCGAAGCCCGGCGGCACGGTATCAACATAGGCCAGTTTTAACGAGTCACCTACGCTGACAAGGTCGTTTGAAGTAATGGTGATCTGGGCCGATGCGGAAGCAAGGAACCCCATGGCAATACATAATAGGAATATCTTCTTCATGGTTGATGCAGTGCTGGCGACTTCACAGCTTGCAAGGCCTGTGAGGTCGTATTTTTTTATGATGCCTTTATCTCCCTGACGGCAGTGATCAGCTCGGGCAATACCTTGTGAACGTCGCCGACAATACCGTAATCTGCCGATTCGAAAATCGGGGCATCCTTATCGGTGTTTATGGCCACGATGCATTTCGAAGAGCTCACACCGCCCAGGTGCTGGATGGCACCCGAGATGCCCATGGCGAAGTAGAGGTTCGGAGCGATGATCTTACCCGTTTGCCCGACATGTTCGCCATGAGGACGCCAGCCCTCGCTTGCAAGCTCTTCGAGCGGACCCCAGTTGTCGGAACTCTTCATCCCGCGTCCACCGGAAACCACGATCTCGGCATCGGTAAGCAGTACCTTGCCGGTGATCTTGTTCACCTCAAGTACCCTGGTGGCAAAATCGGCATCGTTAAGTGCAGGGTTGAAAGCTTCGATGCTTGCTTCGTCCCCGTTCTCAACGATGTCAACAGAGTTCTGGAAAAGGGTGAGGATCTTCTTCTGGCTTTTTATCACCACGTTGGCGAAAGCCTTGCCGGTGAATACTTTCTTGCTAACCGTGAAAGGATCGTAGGATGAAGGAACGGCATTGGCGCCGGAGGCGATGCCGGCCTTCAGCTTGACAGATACCCTGGGGGCCAACGCTTTCCCGGTGAAGTTATGGGCAAAGATGATCACATCGGCCGCTTCCTTTTCAGCCGCCTGAGCGATGACTGAAGCATATGCCCGGTTGATAAGCACGTTAAGTCGCTCATCCGAAACGGAAAGTACCTTATCTGCACCATAGTTCCCTAATTTTTTCAGCTCGGAATTATCCACATTTCCTATCGAAAGTGCGGTAACCCCTGTTCCTGACTGGTTGGCGATCTGCCTGGCATAGGAAACCAGCTCAAAGCTCAGTTTCTTAAATTTGCCATCCCAGTTTTCAATATATACCAATACGGACATTATTCGAAATTTTTAGTTTTTAATGCTTAATTTTTAATGCTATATGACTTTGGCTTCGTTGTGGAGCAGATCGACAAGTTCCTTTACGTTGTCGGCATCCACCATCCTGCAGGCCGCCTTGGCCGGCGGAAGCTCATAGCTAACGAACTCGGTCAGGGCTTGTGTATCTGCAGCCGGAATCACCTTAAGTGATTTGCTCCTGGCCATCATGATGCCCCTCATCGAAGGGATCCTGGGTTCGAGGGCGATCCCCTTCTGAACGATAGCCACGAAAGGTACGGAAGTTGAAAGCACTTCCGAACCACCGTCGATCTCCCTGTTGAGTTTTATCTCATTCCCGTTGATCTCGAGTTTCGATACGGAAGATACCGACGGCAAGTCGAGGAATTCTGCCAGCATGCCACCCACCAGTGAACCGTTATAATCGCTCGAATCGATCCCGCAGAGGATGATTTCATAAGGATTTTCCTTCAGGTAAGCTGCCAGGTTGGAAGCCACCATATATCCGTCGGCCGGCACCGCGTCGATCCTAACGGCATCATCAGCCCCGATGGCGAGCGCTTTCCTGATGGTAGGCTCCGAGGTTTGCGGGCCCACATTGATCACGGTGATGGCTTTTATGGCACCGCCGGAAGCTTCCTTCAGTTCAAGTGCACGGGTCAGCGCCAGCTCATCCCAGGGGTTGATGATCCACTGCACCCCGGAAGTGTCGAAGACGGTGTTGTTTTCCGTGAACCGGATCTTGGTTGTGGTATCCGGCACATTACTGATACAAACTAGGATTTTCATGATTGATATTTTATATTGCTATACTGTTATATTG
>CAZHYA010000390.1:0-2421 GCA_964536525.1 uncultured Bacteroidales bacterium
GGTGCCTGACGCCTGACGCCTGGTGCCTGACGCCCGACGCCTAGTGCCCGGAGCCTGACGCCTGCCTTATTTTTCATCCTCAAACATCCTCCCGCTCTGAAGGCGCTTGCCCTTGCCTTCGCCCGGGCCGTCGTTATCCTTTTGGCGGCGGCGTTTGCCCATTCCCCGGCCTATCGGCCAGTCCTTATTTTTTTTGTCCTTGCAACGGCCCAGTCCCCTGCCCGTGCCGGGCCCTTTTCCTTCGGGTCCTTTTGAATCAAGATGTGGCATGGCTTACTAATTTTGAATGTTTAATTTTTAATTTTTAATTTTTAATTATGTCCTGGTATTGCTTTCGATCCTCAGGGCTTTTCCGTATACCAGTCCTTCGGCCACCTTTTTCCGTGCCGAGGAAACGATCCTGCCAAAGGTCTGCCGCGAAACACCCATCGCAGTGGCTGCATCTTCCTGGTACATCCCCTCAAGATCGGCCAGCCTGATGGCCTCCAGCTCATCGGCATCGAGGATCACTTCCTGCAGTTCCCTCATGGGCACTCCTGCAGGCTTAAAATAGTCTGTACTGGCCGAAAAACCTATGTTCCGCCATCCTTTTCTTCTTGGCATATGCTGATTGCTTTTTTACAAATATCGGGCATATGCTCATAATAAGCAAGAAAAAAATGAAATATTTTCAGAAATTCTCATACATCCCGAGTCCGAAGAGTGCAAAATCGTAACGGACGGGATCAAGCGGATCTAAAGATTTAAGGACGGTAGTGAGTTCAGTAACGGCAGTCCAGTCGTTGGTTTTCCGGTTAAGGAGTCCGAGCTTTCGGGCCACCCGGCCGGTGTGCACGTCGAGGGGACAGCAGAGTGTTGCCGGGCTGATGCCTTTCCATAGCCCGAAATCAACCCCGCAATGATCGGACCGCACCATCCACCGCAGGAACATGTTGATCCTTTTGGCGGAGGATCCTTTGAGGGGGTCGGCAACATGCTTGCCGGTCCTTCCGGCTTCCAATCCATCGAAAAACATGTCCCTGAACCCGCTGATGGCCAGGCCGGCATCGCCTACATGCTCATTCCAGCGTGCCGTAAAGGCCCCTTCGAGCCCCCCTTCCTCCCGGTACAGGCGTTGAAGTGCTTTAAAGAAGATGATGCAATCATCCCCGTTGAAGGTCCTGTGCCTGAAATTCCTGAAATGCTGCATATCGGCATCGCCGGCATGCCGGATGAAATCCGAAGGACTGTGATCCATCCACTGCATCAGCAACTGCGCGTTGCGGATGATCACCGGCCGTTGTCCCCAGGCAATGGTGGCTGCCAGGAAACCCGCAATTTCTATATCTTCTTTTTCGGTGAAGGCATGCGGCACCGACACGGGGTCATCAGCAATAAAATCCGGACGGTTATACTGTTCAGCCTTTTGGTCGAGCAATTCCCTGATGTCATCATCCGCATTTTTCATGGTCCAAAAATACAATAAAGGGCATGAGGAACGACCATCTTGCTGCGCAGCGTCATTATCCTTATATTTGCACGGATTGAGCATGAACCTGAAAAAAAAACTATACCGGGTCATTTTCCTTGCCGACACCCCGGCAGGCAAGTTGTTCGACATCCTCCTGATGGTCGCCATCATCCTGAGCATCATGGTGGTCTTTATCGACAGCGTGCCGGGGATACATATCAGTCATGGCAACCTGCTGCTTACAGCCGAATGGGTCTTCACGATCCTGTTTACAATTGAATACATCCTCAGGATCTACAGTTCTCCCAAAAAGGCAAGATATATCTTCAGCTTTTACGGGATCATCGATTTCCTTGCCATCCTCCCGACCTACATCAGCCTCTTCTTCATTGGTTACCAGTACTTGCTGGTGATCAGGGTATTGCGCCTGCTCAGGGTATTCAGGATCCTGAAACTTTACCGTTTCCTGGGCGCCTCACAATACCTGGCAGCATCGCTGAAGGCCATCCGGCACAAGATCGCTGTATTCCTTGCCTTCGTGCTGGCCATCGTGGTGATCATGGGGGCCGCCATGTACCTGATCGAAGGGCCCGAGCATGGCTTCAGGAGCATACCGGAAAGCATCTACTGGGCCATCATCACCCTGACCACGGTCGGATACGGCGACATCACCCCGGTAACCCCCCTGGGAAAGACCCTCGCTGCACTGGTCATGCTGCTCGGCTATTCCATCATTGCCGTGCCCACGGGGATCATTACCGCAGACCTGACCCGCAAACAAGCCGGGAAAGACGGGCATGAAGGTATGCGGGGAACACCTGCAGCAGGAATAAAAATGCCCCAGCATAAGCAGGTGGCGCATCAATACATTGTGGTTTGTAGTTTATTTAGTGTCTTTGGTTGCAGCATTATACTGTTTGGATGGCAAAAGGTTGCGGATTCCCTGAGATTATGGATACCGGATACCAGAT
>CAZHYA010000391.1:0-2050 GCA_964536525.1 uncultured Bacteroidales bacterium
AGCCAGAGGCAGAAGCAGGCGCCGACCTTGATGAGCTCACCGCCGGTCTTGAACATTTTCTTGAACATCCGCTCAACCTGAACGCGGCAGGCAGGGAAGAACTGGAAAAGCTTCTCTTTCTTAACGACCTGCAGATCAGGAACCTGCTGGATTACCGTAAGAAGTACGGGCAGTTTTACACCATCTATGAGCTTAAGGAGATCGAAGGCCTGGGCAGGAACACACTTGAAAAGATAGCCCCTTTCGTCTTGCTGGCGCCATATTCGGAAGAGAAGGCCGGAGCTTCCGTATTCCTGAGGGGCAGGCATGAACTGATCCTCAGGTACAGGCGGAAGCTGGTCACCCCCGCGGGTTATCGCATCCCCGCCAACACGGGAGGGCAGGGCAGCCCCGGCGGATCAACCTATCTGGGCGACCCGAACGCTTACTACCTCAGGTATCTTTACAGGGTGCGCGACAGGCTGAGCCTCTGCGTGCTGGCCGAGAAAGACCCCGGCGAGCCATTCATCAGGCCCGTGGCAGGCGCCGGGGCCGCCATCACCGACAGGGAGGCTTTGCCTAAGGGCTTCGACTTCTATTCCTTCCATCTCTGCTTCAGGAGGCTGGGCATCATCAGGACACTCGTGGCAGGTGATTTCCATGCACAGTTCGGACAGGGGCTTACGTTGTGGACGGGCATGTCGTTCCAGGGAGGCAGCGACCCCTCATCGGTTAAACGTTATGCAGGGGGGATCAGGCCCTGCACCTCCTCAAACGAGAGCAGCTTCCTGCGGGGGGGCGCGGCAACCCTGCGATGGAGGCAGATGGAGATGAGCATCCTCTATTCGCGCAACAAGATCGACGCCAACATCAGCTATCCCGACGGGCCCTCCACCGGCGGCTATGCCACCTCGATGCCGGAGGGTGGCTACCACAGGACCGTCAACGAGCTTTCGATGAGGCATACCCTGCTGAGGGAGGTCTACGGCGGCAACCTTTCCTTTTCTCACGACCGCTTCAGGCTGGGGCTGACCCTGGCAGGGATCAGGTTCGAAATGCCCTCCGTCTGCGACGACATTCCGGCCTACATCTTCCGTTTCAGGGGACAAGGGCACTTCAACGCAGGCATCAGCTACGACATCCTGCTGAAGAGGACGATCCTTTTCGGCGAGCTGTCGGCCGGCAGCAAGGGCGGATGGGCGCTGCTCAGCGGCATCAGCCATACCACGGGCCATGGCAGCATCTTCAGCCTGGTGGTGAGAGAGTACAGGCCCGACTACCAGAATCTCCTGGCCGGGGCCAACGGCCGGCGCGATCATAACGCCAACGAAAGGGGCATCAGGATGCTGGCCGAGATGCCCCTGCCCGGAAAGACCACACTGCAGCTGTCGTCGGAGATGTATGCATATCCCTGGCTGACGTACCAGTCGGTGAACGCTTACCGCGGCAGCGACCATACGCTGAAACTGATGTACAGGCCGGCAACGGCCAGTGAGCTCTCGGCACGATACCGGTTCCGCACGCTGCAGCAGAAGGGCAGCAGCAACCGCTCCTGGGTCGACAGCCTGCAGACAGGCTGTAAGCATGAGATAAATGCTGCAGCAAGGTTCCCGGTGTCGAAGGCTTTCTCGTTCAAATGCCAGGGTGCCTGGGGACAGACAACACTTCCCGGCCATGCACCCAGGCGTTCGGGAACCCTGCTCCTGCTCGATATGCATTACCACCCTGCCGTGGCGCCGCTGAAAGTCACCTTCCGCTACGCCCTCTTCAACACCGATGATTACGGCAGCAGGATATATGCCTATGAGAACGACCTGCTCTATACCTCATCCATGCCCGCATACTACGGGCGTGGCTTTCGCGTCTATGCCCTTCTTAAATACAGCCCTTCAGGCCGGATCGACACCTGGCTGCGGCTTTCGCTCACCTGCTATGCCGACAGGGAATCTGTGGGTAGCGGCACGGAAGAGATCAGCGGCAACAAGATGCCGGAGGTTAAGGTACAACTGAGGATAAAACTATGACATGATCGCCCCGCGTGAGGGCTTGCTCAGAGCAGGATAAGCTTGCC
>CAZHYA010000391.1:2060-2417 GCA_964536525.1 uncultured Bacteroidales bacterium
GAAAGCGATCCCCTGTCGAAGCGATGCCGGCCCTGCCGGAGGCCTCCGATCCGCATGAGTTCCCTGCCACCCAGGTCACATACCACCAGGAGGGCATGCTCGCTGCCTGTAAAATCAAGATCCATGGTGGCCGATCCATGTACAGGGTTCGGGAAGAAAACCACGCTGGCCGGGGCGGGTTCAGAAATACTTTCACCGATCCCGACAGGTATCTCGGGATGATAATATGCTTTGCGCAAAATCCTTTTTTCGGGGTCGACCGATATCATGCTCACCTCATCGCCGACAGGCAGGGTGAATACCTGGTAGGCCTCATCGTTCCACACCCTCACCAGGGTGTCGCCACCTCCGGCAAAT
>CAZHYA010000392.1:0-2409 GCA_964536525.1 uncultured Bacteroidales bacterium
TATCTGCCACAATCACTGCTCCAACCTTCTCATTCAGGGCATCGATGATCTTTCGTTTTGAATACGACAGTTCATTCTTCAGCGCCGGGGAGTCGAGCCTGACAAAAAGCTTGTTGCCCTTGAAATACATCTCCCTGGTATGCCGGCTGATCATTTCGCCGGCCACTTCCTCCCAGGTTTGTATCACACGGGTATGGCCCAGCTTTCCTTCCAGGTTATAGCGTTCGAGCAATTCCCTGATTGCCTCGCCAAGGGTCTTTTGATTTGAATTTGCTGCCATGATCTTATCGCTCAGGTTCCGACAGTTTCCCGACGGTAACATTAAATATGAGGTGGTCGATGTCGACCACGCTGAAGATCTTCTCGATCCGGGCCCGCTGGGTGTCGGTGATGAATACCTGCCCGAAGCTGTTCTCACTTACGAGCTGAATAAGTTGCTGAACCCTGTGTTCATCGAGCTTGTCAAAAATATCGTCGAAAAGGAGAATGGGCTTATAGCCTTTCTCCTCCCGCGTATAATCAAACTGTGCCAGTTTTATGGCGATCACGAACGACTTTTGCTGGCCCTGCGAGCCGAACTTCTTGACCGGATAGCCAAAGATATCAAAACCGAGGTCGTCTTTGTGAATGCCCGCAGTGGTATATTTCAGGATGCGGTCCTTTTCGAGCGAGCGGGCAAGCAGCTGCTCAGGGTCGTCGTGGTGCAGGTGCGACTCGTATTTTATCGAAACGGTCTCCCTCCCGCCGGAGATGAAGTCGAAATATCGCTGAAATATGGGGATAAACCTTGTAATGAAATCATTCCTTTTGTGATAGATCTCCGTCCCCAGCCTGGCAAGCTGACCATCCCAGATCTCCAGCAGTCCCTGGTCGAAGAAATTCCTGTCCCAGAACTGTTTAAGCAGGGAATTACGCTGCTGCAGGGCCTTGTTGTAATTGATCAGGTCGTCGAGGTAAACCCGGTCGAACTGCGAGATGACACTGTCGATGAACTTGCGCCTTGTTTCGCTGCCCTCGTTGATGAGGTCCCTGTCGTAGGGCGACACCATCACCACGGGAAAAGCACCGATATGATCGGCCAGCCGGTCGTAAGCCTTGTCGTTCAGCCTGAAGATCTTCCTTTCCCCGTGCTTCTGTATGCAGCTCACCTTGTCGCTCGTATCCCCGTTGCGCAGGAAGTTGCCATGTATGGCGAAAAAATCCTCCCCGTGACGGATGTTCTGGGTATCGATGGGGTTGAAATAGCTCTTGCAGTATGAGAGGTAGTGGATGGCATCGAGCAGGTTGGTCTTTCCCGTACCGTTGTCGCCCGTAAAACAGTTGATCTTCTCTGAAAAACCTGCCCTGGCTTCAGAATAGTTCTTGAAATTGATGATATCGAGGTCTTTAAGGTACATCAGGCCATCTCCTTGATCTTTTCCGCAATTTCTTCCATCAGCCAGAGGGGTGTGGAGGCGGCACCGCTGATGCCAATCTTTTCCCTTCCCTCGAACCAGGCCTTCTTCAGTTCCTCCGGCCCGCTGATAAAGTAGGTATCGGGATTATGTTCACTGCAGGTCTTGAACAATTTTTTCCCGTTCGAGCTTTCCCGCCCGCTCACAAAGATAACCACATCATGCCTGCGGGCAAAATCGAGGAGCGCCGGCACCCGACGCGTCACATGCCAGCAGTTGATGTGGATCCTCTGAAAATCAGGGTTGGCATGCCCGTCGTATACTTTTTTCTGTATGCTGTCGGAAATGAACAGGTACTGATCGGCATCCATGGTGGTTTGCGAGAACAGCCGGATAGGCTTCGTGAGGTCTATCCTTTTCAGATCATCAGCCGATCCGATCACGATGGACAGCCCCTGGGCCTGCCCCACCAGCCCCTCCACCTCGGGATGCCCTTTCTTCCCGAAGATCACCACCTGCCCGTTCACCTTCTCCATCTCGAGGGCAGCTTGCCTGACCTGCTGCTGCAGGCGTTTCACCACGCTGCAGGTGGCATCCACGACTTCCACCCCGTGTTCTTCAGCCAGCAGGTATGTTTCAGGCGGTTCGCCGTGGGCACGTATCAGCAGCTTATGTCCGCCAAGACCGGGAATATCCACATGGCCGACCACTTTCAGTCCATGCTCCTCCAGCCTTACCATCTCGGCCTCATTATGCAGGAGGGAACCCAGGCTGTGGAAAGCCCCTTCCTTATGGAGGTTCTTTTCCGCCTTTCTGATGGCCCGCTGCACACCCGGGCAAAAACCTGCCGCCTTGTCGATGGTGATCTTCATGATGTGCAAAGATAAATAAATCCTGACGTTGGGGAACCGGGGGAAATCTGAACTCTGAACTCTGAAATCTGAACTTTGAACTTTGTCCATTGTCCATCCCTGATATAGGTTGACCACAACAGTCAACTATCATGAAAACAAAT
>CAZHYA010000393.1:0-1378 GCA_964536525.1 uncultured Bacteroidales bacterium
TGAAGTCGATCATGTGTCCGTCAGGCACATCGTCGGCTACCGTCATGGCAAATCCTTCCGGTGCACCATACACCTGTCCGGCGGGGATGAGGTCGTAAACTTCAAAGTCGTCAGTAAGCGTAATATACTGATCGTCGGTGCTGAGGGTCACTTCCACGTTTGTGGCATCCATGCCCCCAAGGTTGAAAAGGTCGATGGTGTAAGTCACCGATTCGCCGAAATCAAGGAACCCGTTGTTGTTCCCGTCAGGGTCGACCACATGGTCATCGTCGAAGACCAGGAAGGGCGTATTGCCCGGGATCACGTTGATGCTGCCGATATGCGGCAGGAAGTTGAAGCCGGTGATGGTAAGGGTAAGTGTGGTAGGTTCGGTGAGTTCCGGGAATGTCAGGGTTGCGGTTCCTCCTTCAATAAATGCAGTGGCAATGATAATGCCGTTTTCGCTGAGGCAGGCGGTGCCTCCTTCTGCATCGGCATCCACTTCAAGCGAATTCATGCCGATGAACAGGGTAGGCATGTAGGATACGGTCATGGTCTGGGGGAAGGCTGTCCTCACGTGGAGAGCCGGATCACCGAAGCATACCCAGGTGTCGGTCATCTCGTTGCCGGCCGAACCGTATTCGTCGTTCATCTGCATACAGCCATGCATGGAAGCAGCCCCGAAAGTCCTGTTGATGTTATCGGGATAGGTCTCCACCAGCACGTCGTTCATCTCATCCTGTCCGCACATGGGCGGGTTCCAGCTCTGGTTGATGGTCGACATGAGCGTGGCCACGGCCCCGCTGGGTTCACCGTTGTTGGTGGCGCGAAGCCAGGCTTCTGCAAAACAGGTGTTGCCTACAAAGTCGCCATTCACACAGGCCACCGACCAGATAAAAGGCCATTTTCCATTGTTGGTAAGGCTGTTCACATTGCTGCTGGAGAATCCGGAAGAACCCCATGAGGTGGCACTGCCGTGCCCGGTATAGTTGATGATGGTGGCCCCGGTGTTCACTTCGGTGGCGACCATGGAGGGATTGGGATTTCCCGGTGCGTCATTGCCGCCCTGGCTGCCGTCGAACAGCTCGGCCAGATAGGTATAGGTGAAATTTTGAAGGTCGTTGCCGATATTCCGGATATGCTGGTAATCATATTCACCGTCATCGCCTGGGCCCTGGTCGGAAGCGATGCCGATACCCCTGGTGAACCAGTCGGAGCCAAGGTCGGGGTTCATTTCGTAAGTAAGGGTGCGTTCAACCTGGGTTTCCACGTGACCGATATTTTCGGCGGAGAAGCGCCCGATGAAAAGGTCGGGATAATGGTCGTTGCCCACCACATAGGCATAGTTGTTGTCGGAATCGCCACTGGCATAGGATGATGGTACCTGCTGGGCATCGCC
>CAZHYA010000393.1:1388-2406 GCA_964536525.1 uncultured Bacteroidales bacterium
TGCACTGAACTTGAAGAAGTAAAGGAAAAGATCCAGAACGGGGTTGCAACAACGCCGGAACATGCCGGGCCGCCGATGGCAAGAGGGTGGCATAGGATGATGGTACCTGCTGGGCATCGCCTACAAGCAGCACGAAGGTCAGGCCATTGGTGTTATAGTAATTGGCGATATAGCTTTTGATCTGGGCCGATCCGCCAATACTGGCCACGTCGACGATCTCTACCGGCGTGCCGGTCTGGATCCTCCAGTCGATGAGTGGCTGCATAGCCGGCATAAAAGCCCCATAGGAAATGATCAGCATATTACCGTGCTCGCTTACCGGCGTGTAATCCGACAGGTTCTGGGCATTATTCAGGAAATGCCGCTGGTAAATGGCTGAGTATTCGCGGGCGATCTTTTCGGGCATTTTTTCCCTCACCATGGGGTTGATGCCGTCATTGTTCACCTTGTAGATCTCCACATCCAAGCTGTGATATACGCGCAGGGTGTGTGTTACCGGGTTATACTGAAAGGGATATACTACGACGGTCTGTCCGCGATAGTCCCGCAGAATGTAAGGATCGCGAAGTTCGGCGAGCCTGCCGGGATAAAAACCGTTCTGTTCGTATGCAGGCCCGAAGGTATAGGGAACACTGGCAGGGTCGATGTCGCGGGTAAGGTTACCCTTTGATGGGGCCAGGAGAATGTTCTCGTAATCCGTGTAACGCGATCCTGTAACACGCACATCCATACCGGCCATGTCGGGGATGATCACCGAAGCGGTCAGCTTCAGCACATCAGGGGCTCCTTCTTCGAGCAGGGGTGTGGCATCTTCAAGCTGGAGCAGCGAGGCAGCACCCTGGCTGGTGTTCACAGTTGTGAGCCCGAAACCTGGGATATCGAAAGATATTCTACTGGATTGGTTGTCGGAGGCGAGCAGCCTGATTTCTGCCGGAGCAGCTTGCTGACTGCCGAGATCGATCCATTCTCCTCCGAATGAAAATACAACGGCGAAGATTGCAGTGAGTGTGGTGATGAA
>CAZHYA010000394.1:0-2406 GCA_964536525.1 uncultured Bacteroidales bacterium
GAGGCCGTGGCCAGGGCAACCGCCAGGGGCGCCTTCTCGCTCATCGGTGGCGGCGACTCGGTGGCCGCCATCAACAAATATGGCCTGAAGGACCAGGTAAGCTATGTCTCCACCGGTGGAGGCGCCATGCTCGAATATATCGAAGGGAAAGAACTTCCGGGCGTGAAAGCCATCAGGGAATAAAGCCAGTTACATGCTTTAACCAGTGGGAAGGCATCCCTGTCCTGACCCTAGAAACTGTAGGTTAATAATATACCCGCGAACATGCCGGGAAGCCATTTTTCCTTCGGGCTGGATTCCGGGGGGTCATATACAGCCCATTCCCTGCTGCTGTTTGAATCGCAGGTGTCGTACTTTCTTCTGTATACAATAGTTTCTTCGTCCCGGTGCATGAATCCGATACCCCCGAAAAAGTCGGCCTGCCATTGAGGCCTGCGTTTAGATAAATTCAGCTTTTTCCCGACCAGGAACCTCATCCCATAATCTTCTTTCGAATACGACTGCTCTTTTACATAACTCTCTTTGGTCATGCCCGTGCAGTATTCATAGTAAAGTTTTTCGTAGGATTCATATGAAAAGAATGCTTCAGCGCTGATATAGAACCCGTATTCAGGTTTAAGATAATAGTTCAGCCCCAGGGCTGCGGAGTATCCATGGGTAAAAAGAAAACTCTTATCAAGACGAATTGAAAAAAATGTGCCACCGTTCACCCTGTAAGGCCCTCCCGATACCGGGAATTTCCATCCCCCCCGGGCAATCAGCGATATCCTTTTCGACAGCGCCCTTTCATAAGTTATCTGTGCTTCGAAAGCTGCAAGTTCCAGGACGTTTATGGAGATGGAATTCTTTCTTTCATTTTCAGGTGCCGACTGCGGGAACAACATATACGGAGCACCCGAAACGATCATAAAAATCAAAGGAAGAAAGCTTCTGACCATCATACCTTATCAGTTGGATCCAACTAAGATAAGGAAAATTATGGAAATCGGCCGGACAAGGCATCATCAGGGTAAACATTCGTTTTACCAACTAAATCGTAAAGTCATGAAAAATAAGATGAACAAAAGGAAAAAGCCGGTTATCCTGGCAGGATTCATTTTCCTGCTGACATTACTGATGATGGAGGCAGCCATTGGACAACCCGGTGAATCCGGCGACCGTTGCGGTTCGCCCTATTTCATGGTCCCCGGCAGGGATCCCTCAACCGATGCTATTCCATTATTATCAACTGCCGCAGAGGTTAATATCGCGGGGGTGATCGCAGATGTCAGCATCGTGCAGGTTTATAAGAATGATGGCGAACGCCCCATCGAGGCCATATATGTATTCCCGGCCTCCACCCGTGCAGCCGTATATGGTATGAAGATGACCATTGGCGACCGTGTGATCGAAGCCAGGATCGCCGAACGCAGCAAGGCCAGGCAGGACTATGAGGATGCGCGCGAAAACGGGCAGACTGCCTCACTGCTGGAGCAGGAAAGGCCCAACGTGTTCACCATGAACGTGGCCAACATCATGCCAGGCGACAGTATCAGGGTGGAGATGAAATATACCGAGCTGCTGGTCCCTGAATCGGGGATATACGAATTCGTGTATCCTGCCGTGGTGGGCCCAAGGTATTCGGGAAGTAATGATGAGCTGGCCACAACCGGCGACAGGTGGGTCAGGAACCCCTACACCGGTGAAGGCAAATCACCCCTTTACGATTTCCATTTCCATGCAACGGTGTCGGCCGGGTTACCGATACAGGAGGTCAGTTGCGGTACCCACGAGATGGATATCAATTATGAGGATCCTTCCAGGGTGGTCATGGAATTGAAGGAAGGCATGGCAGCTTCGGGAAACAGGGACGTGATCGTGCGCTATCGGCTTGCAGGTGGAAAGATCGAAAGCGGGCTGCTGCTTTTTGAAGGTGAAAGGGAAAACTTCTTCCTGGCCATGGTGCAGCCGCCTGCCAGGCCCGACATCAGGCAGATCCCCCCGAGGGAATATGTTTTCATCGTGGATGTTTCGGGCTCGATGTATGGCTTCCCGCTTGAGATCTCGAAAAAACTGATGCGCGACCTGCTGGGGAACCTGCGGCCCGTCGATCGTTTCAATATCCTGCTTTTTGCCGGCGGGTCGAGCCTGTTTTCCGATTCTTCGGTCGAAGCCAGTGATAGCAATATCAAAAAGGCCATAGATTTCATTGATAAGCAGCAGGGAGGAGGAGGAACTGAACTTCTGCCCGCTTTGCGCAGGGCCCTGGCCCTCGAAAGGAGCGAAGAGAGCCTGAAGTTCAGGGCAACCAGGGCTTATGCCAGGAGTTTCGTGATCCTGACCGACGGTTACGTGACGGTTGAAAAGGAAGCCTTCGACCTGATCCGCGACCGCCTGGGGGAGGCCAGCTTCTTCCCTTTCGGCATT
>CAZHYA010000395.1:0-2399 GCA_964536525.1 uncultured Bacteroidales bacterium
CAGGAGCTGGTCCTGAGGCAGCCCGACAGGGTGTAAAAACTGGTACTCGCCAGCAGCAGCCCGCGGCTTTCCGATCATGCAAGGACGCTGCTCGACGATCTCTATGATAAATGGGAGAATGGCTTCGACATGGCTGAGTGGTACAGGATCATGTTCGGATGGCTGTTCACCAGGGAAGCACTCGAAAACAAGAAATTCATGGATGCGGCCATCATCTTTGCCCTGTCCTATCCCTATCCTCAAACCTTGCAGGGCTTTAAGTCGCAGGTGGAGGCCATCAGCAGTTTCGATGCCACGGACAGGATCAGGGACATCCATCATCCGACACTGATCCTCAGCGGCGGACAGGACATGCTCATCCCCCCGGGTGAATCAAAGGTATTGATGGAAATCGGCGGTCCGGCCACCTTCAGGATTATAGAAAATGCCGCCCATTCGATCCACGCCGAGCAGCCTGCGGCTTTTGCGGCGGCACTGAAAGATTTTTTCTGAAATAACAATAACGTGACAATTATCAATCACAACCTGCAGGCTGTGCATCATAACCGACCATTTATAAACAGTGTTGTCGCACACATGCATATTTTTTATACATTGGCTGTCCGTCAATAATCCAAACCCGTAAAACAATAAACCATGAAAAAACTATTTTACCTGCTTCTTTCGGGCGCCATGCTGCTCATGCTTGGCTGCACGCAACAGAAAGAGGCTGAACTGAACCTGGAATACGAAAAATATACGCTGCCAAACGGCCTGGAGGTGATCCTCCATGTCGACAAGTCGGATCCGATCGTAGCCCTGGCGGTTCAGTACCATGTTGGATCCAACAGGGAAGTCCCCGGCAGGACGGGATTTGCCCATCTCTTTGAACACATGATGTTCCAGCGGTCCGAAAATGTTGGCGAAGACCAGTTCTTCCAGATCATTCAGAACGCCGGTGGAACGCTTAACGGGGGCACCGGCAATGATGCCACCACCTATTTTGAGGTGGTCCCCAGGAATGCGCTGGAGATGATCCTCTGGCTCGAATCCGACCGGATGGGCTACATGATCAACACCGTAACGCCCAAATCATTCGCCATCCAGCAAAACGTGGTTCAGAATGAAAAACGCCAGATGGTCGATAACCGTCCTTACGGACATACCGGAACGGTGATCGCCAGGAATTTCTATCCTGAAGGCCATCCATACAGCTGGACGGTCATCGGGGAGATGGAAGACCTGCAGAATGCCACGGTTGAGGACGTAAAGGAATTCCATTCACGTTTCTATGTGCCCAATAATGCCACGCTGGTGCTCGCCGGTGACTTTGATACTGCCGAAGCAAAAAAACTCATCGACAGGTATTTCGGCGAGATCCCCAGGGGAGCGGATGTTCCCGACCCGGAGCCTATCCCAGTCCAGCTTGAAGAGATAGAAAAGCTTTACCACGAAGATAATTTTGCCCGTGCAGCGCAGTTCCGCATGATATGGCCCACAGTTGAGGAGTATCATGCCGACGCCTATCCCCTCTCCTACCTCGCGGAGTTATTCTCAAGCGGAAAAAAAGCCCCGCTCTACAAAGTGCTTGAAAAGGAAAAGAAATTATCGTCGAGCCAGTATGCCTACAATGGCAGCCAGGAGATCACCGGGACCTTCAACATCGGGGTCACGGCCAACGAGGATGTAAGCCTCAGGGATGTTGAAAGTGCCATCTTCGAAGCTTTTAAGATGTTTGAGGAAGAAGGATTTACCGATGAGGACGTAGACCGGATCAAGGCCAGCCTGGAGACCAACTTCTACAATGGTATCAGCAGCGTATTATACAAGGCGTTCCAGCTTGCCAGCTATAATGAGTATGCCGGCGACCCGTCATATTACAAGACGGACATTGAAAAGCTGAAGGCAGTGACCAGCGAAGACATCTGGCGCGTTTATGAAAAGTACATCAAGGGAAAGCCCTACTTCGCCACGAGTTTCGTTCCAAAAGGACAGCTTGAGCTCATCGCGGAGGGTAGCATGCCGGCCGGCATTGAAGAGGAAGACGTGATGAATGCCACCGAGGTGAACCTTGATGAGATAGCGGAGGTAGAGATCGTGAAGACAGAGACAAGCTTTGACCGTTCGGTGCAGCCCGCCGAGGGCCCTGCTCCCCTGCTGAACCTTCCGGAGGTATGGACAGCAGAGATGGACAATGGCATGAAAGTATACGGTATTGAACAGAATGAGATACCCCTTGTACAGTATTCCATTGTGCTCAGGGGCGGGCATTATGTTGACGAGCCGGAAAAGTCGGGCACTGCCTCCCTTGTTTCAACACTCATGATGGAAGGCACGAAGAACAAGACTCCGCAGGAACTCGAAGAAGCCATTGAAAAGCTGGGCGCTTCCATCAACATGTATGCTTCGAACGACGCCAT
>CAZHYA010000396.1:0-2396 GCA_964536525.1 uncultured Bacteroidales bacterium
ATAGGCTACAGGTGTAAAGGCAGTAATGTCAAAGCCGAGTAGTACTAATTACCCGAATGCTTTCTACCAGAATGCAAATTTGCATCCATCATCTTGTTGTATTTTCTTTCTCTAATATGTCTTTTTTATGAAATTAGCACCCCCTTCGCGAAAGCCAGGGAGGTCAAGATCTTATGGTGACTATAGCGGCAGGGCCCACCTCTTCCCATTCCGAACAGAGAAGTTAAGCCTGCCTGCGCAGATGGTACTGCAACCGTGGGAGAGTATGTCGTCGCCAACTTTTATTAAAACCCGTTCTTTTGAGCGGGTTTTTTTTTGCGGGAAAATTTTCGCCTCCAGCCCCTGCTGAGGGACGCAGGCAATCAAAAAAAATGGGTGTTTCGCGGTTTAATTCATTTTCGCCTCCAGCCCCTGCTGAGGGCCGCAGGCAATTTTTTTGGGGGACATTTTTCGATTTTCGGTATTAATTGATATAGACATTATCAATTTATACACCATGGCCTGCATCACAGATAAAACTCCGATCGAATCCGGTTGCTATTTCCACATTTATAACCGGGGAATCAACAGGGAACGTATCTTTTACACTGAGAAACATTACCTTTTATTTATGTCAAGGTATAACACGCTCCTCGGTGATCATGTCGAAACATACAGCTATTGCCTGCTTCCGAACCATTTTCATTTCATGATCAGAATAAAAGAAGCCAAATTCCCCGGATATGAAGAATTCATCAGCACACAACTAAATATCCTGTTCTCCCAGCATGCACTAATGATCAATAAGGAAAGAAGAAGATATGGCAGCCTCTTCTGCAAAAGTTTCAAAAGAATAAAGATCAATAGCGATTTTTATCTCAAAAACCTGATCGTGTATATCCATAAGAATCCACTCAAACACAGGTTTTCCGCTAACTACAAATCCTATCGCTATAGTTCCTACGGGGAGATTATCAGAAGGCAAAAAATAATTGTCCGCTATAATGATGTACTCTCCCTGTATGGGGGCCTGGCAGCGTTCATGGAACATCATGAAGAGGAGGATCCTTTAAATCAATTCCTGGGAAAACTGGTCATTGAAAAATCACAAAAAAATGATTAACAAGCTTTTAAGCGATTTGCCTGCGGCCCCCAGCAGAGGCTGGAGGCTTTTACCGCAGGTTGGAGGCTTAACGAAATCATTTTCTTTCATACCTTTACATCAAAATCATCACTCCCACACCCGAATGCCATTTATGCCCAGATCAATACTATATATCCTCACAGCCACTATTGGCATTCTACTCCCCTATTCCATCATGTCGCAGGAATGCGACACCATCATCGAATCCAAGGATTCCTCCGACGTCGCATTCTATTATCATAACGTCGACAGCCTGGCCCTCGGACGATTGCACCGCTACAACATGGATCTGGCAGGTATACACAACTATGAACAAATCTACCGGGAAACAACTTTCTTCGCAAGCCTCGGAAACCCTGGATTATTCTATAAAGACCTGCTGTTCGATCCCATCGTAAAAAGTGGTTTCGATTTCGGCATCCGGAGCTTCGATGCATACTTATTCACGAACGAAAATACCGCTTACTACCAGCTCCACGAACCCTTCACCGAGCTGATCTATGTGCTGGGACCCAAAAAGGAACAAATGATCAGGGCAAAATTCGATACAAAGGTAGTCCCGGGCCTAACCATGGGCGCCGACTTCCGCTATATCTTCGCCCCGGGCAGGTACCAGCGCCAGAAGTCCGACAACAAAAGCCTCGCGATCACCGGGCAATACTTCACCAAAAGCCGAAGGTACGGTGTCATTGCCAACTACCGGTATAACAAACTCATCGCCTATGAGAACGGGGGTATCACTTCCGACAGCCTGTTCGAAAATAATATCGAAACCGACCGCTTCGTGATCCCGGTAAAACTGAATTCTGCTGAAAACCAGGTGAGGCAGATCTCTTTTTTCGGGAACCAGTTCTTCAATATCCAGAAAAAACATAAAAAACTGAACGACAGCACCTTCGTTAAAAGGAAAATCCATGCGGGCAGGCTCACCCACTCCTTTACCTGGTCGAGGCAAACACAAAAATATATCGACGATAATCCCCAATCAGGCTTCTACGACAATATCTACCTCGATTCCACCAACACCTTCGATTCTGTTTACCACTTCGAGATCATCAATAAGCTCATGTGGTCGAACCTGGGATATCTCGACTCTACCGAACGTAAGTCCTTCTACCTTTTCGGGGGTATCAGGCATGAATACCACGAGCTGGGCGGATACGACGAACGGAGATATTTCAACCAGATCATTCCTGAAGCCGGCATCTACTGGCTCATCAGGAACACCTTCCTGATCAGGGCTAAAGCCGAATTCGTTACGGGCGACTATAAC
>CAZHYA010000397.1:0-2390 GCA_964536525.1 uncultured Bacteroidales bacterium
TGGGCGACGACCCTGTGACTACGTCCTTCCTGAACCTTACCGAAGCCACCCGAAACAGCTACGGCAATCAGAATCTGGAGCTGATCACCTACACCGTTGATGAGCACGGCTATATCAGCTTTCCGCAACTCGGACAGGTGTATGTACAGGGAAAGACTGTGCTGGAGGTACAAAACGAGATCCAGAACCTGGCCCGCAACTACATCGAAGGTATTGCAGTTCAGGTGAAACTTGTCGACCGAACCATCACGGTACTTGGAGAGGTGAATGATCCGGGGGTCCACCAGATCAATAAGAACCAGCTGACCATCTTCGAGGCGCTGGGGAATGCCGGCGACATCAACGACTGGGGCGACCGTGAAAATGTCAGGCTCTTCCGCAAAACATCCGAAGGTTTGGAGATTGTTAAACTGGACCTTACCGATCCGGCCCTCATCTATTCACCCTACTTTCACATTCTGCCCAACGATGCGATCATCGTCGACGCTTCCAGCAGGGTATTCGGGTTCAAGACCCTGAATTTTGTGAGCATCTTCACCCTTTCATTTACACTTATATCCACCACGATACTTCTTGTAACCTTTTTCCAGTAAACCATGACAGACAAAAGCCAACATCCCAAACAACAAAATGACGACATCGACCTCAAACGCATGTCCCTGAACTTTCTGGGGCACTGGCACTGGTTAGCCACAGGCATCATTATTGCCCTGCTGGCCGGCTGGCTCGTGAACCGCTACACCAAACCGGTATATGAATCTACCAGCAGTATCCTGGTGAAGGAGGAAGGCAAGGGTTCGCCCCTCTCCTATTCGGGGTCCATCTCGGGTGAAGCCCTGGAAGGATTCGGTATCATGAGTGGGAATCATAACCTTTACAACCAGCAGGAGATCATTCGGTCATGGCCTGTAATCAGGAAGGCCGTGGAAGCCCTCAACCTCGAGGTGTCGTACCATCGCGAAGGCCATATAGAGGTGCGGGAAATGTATACCGATTCTCCATTCAGGGTAAAGTGGGAAAAAGAACACCCGCAGGTCACCGGACTTGATTTTTTCATCAGCATCGGCCACGACGGAAACCTCAGCATCAGGGCGGAAGGAGAGGACATCAGGCCTCATGATTATATCAGCGGCCACAACATTGGCGATCCCGGCCCCCTGTCCGTCCATCTCGAAAGCAGGGCCGGCAACACGATTGAAAGTGAACACTATGCCTTCAGCATCATCCTTGCACCGGGTTTCGGGCCCGGTGAGGCCGGCGACTATGTATGCCGATTCCACACCATCGACGAGCTGGAGGCCTATTACAAGGAACGCCTGGAGGTGGAATCCGACGAACGCTCCTCCATCCTCAGGCTGAAGGTGAGCGATGCACATCCCGACAAAGGAAAAGACTTCCTTAATGCTCTCATGCAGGTTTACGAGGACGACAACCTCAAACAGAAGAATAACTACGCCAACCGCACCATATCGTTTATCGGCAGCCAGCTCAATCTGATCAGCGACTCCCTGAGCATCTCGGAAGAGGAAATGTTGACCTTCAGGGCTGCCAATCGCGTGATCAATCTCAGTGCACAGTCGGAGATCCTACTCAACCGTCTCACTGAACTCGATAACCAGCAGGCCCTGCTCGAATCGCAGATCAAGTACTACCACTACCTGCAGGACTACATCGACCGAAACCAGGAGCTTGAATCCATCGTAGCCCCTTCGGCCATGGGTGTCGACGACCCCCTGCTCAGTCGACTCATCGAAGAGCTCAATACGCTGATCCTCGAAAAGGCGCGCCTGGGGAAGGTGAAGGAAAGTCCCCGCCTGAACCAGCTCAACGCGCAGATCGAAACGCTGAAGGCGGCCATGCTCGATAATATCAGCGATATCAGGGAAAGGGGCGATGTTCGCCTGCAAGAATTGAACAAAAGGATAGCGGAAACAGAGCAGACCGTGAACAGCCTGCCGGCCACCGAGCGCGATTTTGTGAACATTCAGCGGCGTTACCAGCTCAACAGCGAGACCTACACCTTCCTTTTGCAAAAACTTACCGAAGCCCAGATCGCCAAAGCCAGTAACGTGTCCGACAGCAGGGTGGTGGAAGGAGCACGGATGACCGGACAGGTCGCCCCCATGAAAAGCCGCAACTATATGATCGCCCTGGTGCTGGGCCTTTTCATCCCCGGCCTGCTCCTCATCCTGCGCGATTACTTCAGCACTAAGATATATACCGAGGAAGATGTGGAACACCTGACCAGCCTTCCCATCCTGGGGCATGTATTTATGAATCGCGACAGGGATTACGGCGAAACCCCGGTGCTCGACCGGCCGGCCAGCCCTGCCAGTGGCCGGCCTGTGGACCATCTCCGCGGCTGAGACCTTCACCCTGCATGTGGCCCC
>CAZHYA010000398.1:0-2381 GCA_964536525.1 uncultured Bacteroidales bacterium
CAATTGACAAAACAGAATTGACAATCTTCCGCGCAGCGGAAGCCCTTTCTGTCATCGCCCTTCGGGGATGCGTTCCGCCGCCACCGTCAGCAGTGAATCCATCGAAGCGCCTCCGCGGATGCCGAGGCTTGCGGGCCAGTTGCCGTACATGGCGTTGGGAAGGATGATGAACGTGCGGCCGAAGGCATCCCTCTGGTTATCAACCTGTTCGCGGCGGGCCTCGAAGCCGCTTTCGTCGCTGTAAAAGTCGCCGAGGTTGTCGCCAACCAGCAGCACGATCCTGTAACCCATGGCACCAACCGCATCACGCCTGGCCTGTTTGTCGGAAGGGTTCGGGTTGCCGGCCGAACGCTCGGGGCGCAGCAGGAAATGCTCTTCGCCGGTCTGGGGGAAGCCCAGCGAGTCGAGGTTACGCCGTGTGGCCTCCCGCACATAGCGGTCCTTGCGGTTCGAGATGTAGAAAATGCCGAAGCCCGCCGCATCGGCATGCTGCAGGAACTCCACCGCCCCCGGCACGGCCGAAGCCCGCGCCAGGTTGCACCATTCGTTCCACATGTAGGGATAGGCGCTGTCGTGCAGGATCACCAGGGCCTGGTGCGGGCTGTTGTCGATCAGCGTCTCGTCGATATCCACCACGATGGCCAGGCTGTCAGCAGGCGCTTCTGCCCGGATCGCATCCAGCCTCTCAGTTGCAATGTTGAAGGCCTGGTAGGCCAGCGCCCGGTATTCGGCAGCAAAATGGTTATACAGGGTGGCCATGGCCTGCGGATGGTCCGAGGCAAACACGGCCTTTTCCGGCCCGGGCTTTCCCGCACATCCCGCCAGGATGAAGGGGATCAACAGGATTATGTACTTTCTCATTTATATTATTCCTTATTCCTTATTCCTTATTCCATGTTCCTTATTCCATATTCAATAGCTGCTCATCCACCCTGTTCGCCACGGTCACCTTCAGCCGTGGCTCGGCCTCCATGGCGCGTTTGATGGCAAAGAGGGCTTCCTCGTTACGGGCCCAGCTCCTGCGTGCGATGCCGTTGTTCACGTCCCAGTGCAGCATGCTCCTGAGCCGCCGCAGGGCGTCGTCGCTGCCGTCGAGCACCATGCCGAAGCCGCCGTTGATCACCTCTCCCCAGCCGACACCGCCGCCATTGTGTACCGACACCCAGGTGGCGCCGCGGAAGCTGTCGCCGATCACGTTCTGTATGGCCATGTCGGCCGTGAACTGTGAGCCGTCGTAGATGTTGGAAGTTTCACGGAAGGGCGAGTCGGTGCCCGACACGTCGTGGTGGTCGCGGCCAAGCACCACCGGTGCCGTCACCGCCCCTTTCCTGATCGCCTCGTTGAAGGCTTCCGCGATCCGCGTGCGCCCTTCACAGTCGGCATACAGGATGCGTGCCTGCGAGCCCACCACCAGCCGGTTCTCTTCCGCCTGCCTGATCCACCGCAGGTTGTCCATCATCTGCTGGCTGATCTCCGCCGGTGCGGCGGCAGCCATCTCTTCCAGGATGCCGGCGGCGATACGGTCGGTGGCCTGCAGGTCCTTCGGGTCGCCCGAGGTGCACACCCATCGGAAGGGCCCGAAGCCGTAATCGAAACACATGGGGCCCATGATGTCCTGCACATACGACGGGTACCGGAAGCTGCCGTCGCCCTTCAGCATGTCGGCCCCCGCCCGCGACGACTCCAGCAGGAAAGCGTTCCCGTAATCGAAGAAATACATCCCCCGGGCCGCCAGCGTATTGATGGCCTTCACCTGTCGGCGCAGCGAACGCTGCACCGCCTCCCTGAAGGCGGCGGGGTCGGCGACCATCAGCCTGTTCGATTCTTCGAACGACAGTCCCGCGGGATAGTAGCCGCCCGCCCACGGGTTGTGCAGTGAGGTCTGGTCGGACCCTAGCTCCACGTCGATGCCTCTGTCGGCCAGCGCCTCCCAGAGGTCGACGATGTTGCCCTGGTAGGCCATTGACACGGCATCCTGCTTTTTCCTGGCCTCCTGCATCCGGTCGATGAGGGCGTCGAGCCCGTCGTAGATCTCATCCACCCAGCCCTGCTCGTGTCTTTTCCGCGCCGCTGCGGGGTTAACCTCCGCGATCACCCCTATGGCGCCGGCAATGACGGCCGCCTTGGCCTGGGCCCCCGACATGCCGCCGAGGCCCGAAGAAACGAAGACCTTGCCGCCCAGCCCGGAGGCGCCGCCCCCGATCATCCTGCCGGCATTGAGCACCGTGATGGTGGTCCCGTGCACGATCCCCTGCGGGCCGATATACATGTAGGAGCCGGCCGTCATCTGCCCGTACTGCGACACGCCCAGGGCATTGAATTTCTCCCAGTGATCGGGGCTTGAATAGTTCGGCACCACCATGCCGTTGGTCACCACCACC
>CAZHYA010000399.1:0-753 GCA_964536525.1 uncultured Bacteroidales bacterium
GCTCGCGGCGGGATGACCTCCCACGCCGCCGTGGTGGCCCGCGGCATGGGCAAGTGCTGCGTCTCCGGCGCCGGCACCGTAAAGATCGACTACAGGGCCCGCACCATGAAAGTGGACGGACATGTTTACAAAGAAGGTGACTGGATCTCGCTGAACGGATCCACCGGTGAAGTGTACGACGGAAAGATCGCCACCATCGACCCCGAACTCAGCGGAAACTTTGGCAAGCTCATGGAACTCGCCGACAAGCATGCGACCATGCTGGTGCGCACCAATGCCGACACCCCGCACGACAGCCAGGTGGCCCGCAACTTCGGGGCACAGGGCATCGGCCTCTGCCGTACAGAGCATATGTTCTTCGAAGGCGACCGCATCAAGGCCATGAGGGAGATGATCCTGGCCTCCGACGAGGCCGGAAGGAGAAAGGCCCTCGAGAAACTGCTGCCCATCCAGCGTTCCGACTTCGAAGGCATCTTCGAGGCCATGCACGACCTGCCAGTGACCGTACGCCTGCTCGACCCGCCGCTGCACGAGTTCGTGCCCCATGAAGAGGAGAACCAGAAAGAGATGGCCGACGAGATGGGCATCAGCGTGGAAGAGGTAAAACAGAAGGTTGAAGACCTGTCGGAGATGAACCCCATGCTCGGCCACCGTGGCTGCCGCCTGGAGACTGATGCCCCGATGACCAAAAATGGATATATACAAAGGTATCTCTCCTTCATACCAAGGGATTCGCTTTTTTATCGATGTTGT
>CAZHYA010000399.1:763-2374 GCA_964536525.1 uncultured Bacteroidales bacterium
TGCTCGGCCACCGTGGCTGCCGCCTGGGCAACCCCTACCCCGAGATTTCGGAGATGCAGGCCAGGGCCATCATCGAAGCCGCCCTCAACCTGAAGGCAAAGGGAGTCAACGCCAAACCCGAGATCATGATCCCGCTTACGGGTACCCTGAAAGAAATGAAGATGCAGGAAGATATCGTGCGCAGCACGGCAGAGCAGGTGTTCAGTGAGCGTGGCGAGCGCATCGACTACCTGGTCGGCACCATGATCGAAGTGCCGAGGGCTGCCCTCACCGCCGACGAGATCGCCGAATCGGCCGAATTCTTCAGCTTCGGCACCAACGACCTCACCCAGATGACCTTTGGTTATTCGAGGGATGATGCAGGAAAGTTCCTTCCCGTATACCTGAAAAAGGGCATCCTGAAACACGACCCCTTCCAGGTGCTCGACCAGACCGGCGTGGGGCAACTCGTTGAGATGGCCGTGGAAAAAGGCAGGAAGACCAGGCCGAACATCAAGATCGGCATCTGTGGCGAACATGGCGGAGAGCCTTCTTCGGTTGAATTCTGCAACACCCTCGGATTCAACTATGTGAGCTGCTCGCCTTTCAGGGTGCCCATCGCCAGGCTGGCAGCGGCACAGGGGGCGATCAGGCAGAAATCAAAATAAGGAAACTTGCAAAGCAAATAGCTTAAAAAAACTTTCTTTTGTAAAGGAAATTCGATCGCAATTAACTTTAGAATCTATCAACATAGGTTGATGATATGTGAATATCCTAGCAAGAGAAGTATGATCTGAAGAGTTTTTGGATGAGATTGATTAGGATATATTGACCGAAGTAAAATGGGGAAGAAAAACTGTAAAGCAGGAAATTACATGGGTATTTGTTCATCAATATCAATCTGTAGGCTTCAGCATCATTTAATGCCTAATGAAAAATAATCCACTAATCTGTAAACTTGAAATTTGGATTAAGGATATAGGCTTTGGCAATTTTTAAACTCGAATTTGGATCCTGAGAGATAATTTCAAAATTTATCTCCTTTTCTTCATCAAATTCTTTAAGCAAAGTGATAGGAGCCCAACCCCACTCTTCCCAATTAACAGTGAATTCCTGAGATATTTCTTCATATTTTATCACTATTTTCTCAGGTCTTGAACCCTCATTTAACATTAAAAGGCATAGCTGAAGTTTATCATTAGCCGGCATATTAAATGCGAGCTTAAGAGCACCACTATTGCAATTATGAGCCATTAGCCCATAAATGACCTGCCCCTCTTCAACAGAATATTTTATATCTGCAAGAAAATCATAAAAAGGAATCTTTTCAGAAATTGCTTTCACTTTACTTGTTTCATTTTGATTGGCCAGTAAATAATTATTGAAAAAACGAAGATTGCTACAGCTACTGTCTTCAATTTCAACTAAGACATCATTAAAACCTATTGACCGACATGAACTTGTTCGCGAACTGATCGGGTTGGAAGTATCAAACTTGTTACAGCATTCAAATCGCCGGCTGAAAGAGGTAGATCCACAATCACCTCTCGAAGTTCAAAAGTTAGCCTTTAACATCATAAACTTTGACAACGAAATGCTGGCAATGAACAGGCAAATAAAAGATTATCTATA
>CAZHYA010000400.1:0-2366 GCA_964536525.1 uncultured Bacteroidales bacterium
ATGGCGGCATCTTTCATGGGTCCGATCACCATCACGCCGGCCAGCGCAGGGACACCCCTGAAATGGGCGTGTATCCCGTCCACGAGGGGAGCCTCAGGCCCCACCACGAGCATCTCAACATCATGCCGGATCACAAAGTCCCTGATGGCGGGGTAGTCGGAAGCGCTGAGGGCTACATTTTCGCCATGCAGCATGGTGCCGGCGTTACCGGGGGCGATAAAAAGTTTTTCCAGAAGCGGGCTTTGCGCCAGTTTCCAGGCTATGGCATGCTCGCGTCCACCTGAGCCTATCAGCAGCACATTCATCGTTTTTGATTTTTCTGGTTTAACACCTGTTCCATAACGGCCCAAAGCTGTTCAGCCGAGTTTTGCCATGTGAACAGCTTGCTGCGTTCCCTGCCTTTCCTGATCAGTCCGGCCCTGAGCTCCGGGTCCATGGCCACCTTTTCGAGCCCCAGGGCGATCGACTTCACCGAGAAAGGGTTGACGAGCACGGCAGCATCGCCGGCCACCTCGGGCATGGAGGTAACGTTGGAGGTGACCACGGGCGTGTCGCAGCGGAACGATTCGATGATGGGCAGGCCAAATCCCTCAAAGTAGCTTACATAAGCCGTTGCCAGGGCTGAGGCCACGGCACGTTGCAGGGTTTCGGATGGCAGCCTGCCGCTGAAGACCACCTCGCCGGAGTGGCGCATGCCGTCGAAAGCCTTCTGTATATCGCCTGTCCAGTACTTCTTGTTTCCGACGATCAGCAGCTTGATGTCGGTGGTGTGCTGTTCCTTGAAATAATCGAAGGCCTGGAAGAGCCTCGCCAGGTTCTTGCGCGGGTGCAGGGCCCCTACGAAGATGAAATAGGGACAGCCGCCGGTAAGCGCAGCCCGTGTTTGTTCCTTCACGCTGTCGGACACCGGCCTGAAGTCTTCGTTGGCACCGTTATACACCACGCTGATCTTATTTTCGGGCACCTTGTACTGGTTGATGATGTCGCGCTTGGAAAACTCCGACACGGTGACCACCCTCGTGCCCTTATGGGCATAGCGGGGGAAAAAGAAGCGATAATATTTACGTTCGAGCAGCGGCAGGTCGGCCGGATAATGTTCGAAGTTCAGGTCGTGGAACACAGGGATGGAGGGCACCTTCGTCTTTAAGGAGAGGTAGGCGTCGGGCGAGAGGAAAAGGTCGGCACCGATCTTTTTGAGCAGGTACGGGATCGTCCATTCAAACCATAAATAATACAGGAAGGGATGCCTGGCCTGCGGGCCCGCCGCGATGGGCGTGATGTTGTCGGAAAAGATGAAGCGTTCGTCCCACCGGCGGTCGAAAATGAAGAAGAATTCATGCTCGGGATGTGCCACCGTGATCCTTTTCAACGTCTCATAGGCCACCCATCCGATCCCTTCGAGCTTGTCGGGCAGCAGCAACCTGGTGTTTACGGCGATCTTCAAGGATGTCTGTTTTAGTTTTTATTCACAAAATATCATAATGATGCACGCACTGCCGTTATTATGATAATTTTGTACAAATTTATATTTTTTTTGGCAAGTTGCGGGAGCTTTTAAACCGGAGCGGGCAAGCCTCATCCTAATACCATGCAGCGTAAGTTTATCACGAACCTTATTCTCCTCCTGTCCCTGAACCTGCTGATAAAGCCATTCTGGATCCTTGGCATCGACCGTTCGGTGCAGAATATGGTGGGCGAGGAGATGTATGGTTTTTATTTCGTGGTATTCAACTTTTCATTTCTTTTCAACATCCTGCTCGACCTGGGCATCACCAATTTCAACAACCGCAACATCGCGCAGCACCGGCACCTGCTCAACAAGCACTTTTCGGGCATCATCGTCATCAGGATGCTGCTGGCCCTCGTCTATGTTTCGGTAACTTTCGTCATCGCCCTGATCATCGGCTTCGGTGCCGACCAGCTTTATTTGCTGGGATGGATCGTTTTTAACCAGTTCCTGCTCTCTTCGATACTTTATCTCCGGTCCAACATCAGCGGCCTGCTGTTGCTGAGGACCGACAGTTTCATCTCGGTGCTCGACCGACTGCTGATGATCATTTTCTGTGCGGTGCTGATATGGGGTAATGTAACCAGCAAGCCCTTCCGCATCGAATGGTTTGTTTATGCCCAGACGGCGGCCTATGTCCTTACGGCGATCATCGCGTTCATCCTGGTGGTGATCAAGGCGAAGTTCAGGAAGATATACTGGAACTGGCCCTTCTTTGTGATGATCGTCAGGCGGAGCCTTCCTTTCGCCACGCTTGTGATGATGATGTCGTTCTATAACCGCATCGACCCCGTGCTCATCAACAGGATACTACCCGCCCCCGACGGGGAGATACAGTCAGGAATATACGCCAAGGGAT
>CAZHYA010000401.1:0-2365 GCA_964536525.1 uncultured Bacteroidales bacterium
AGGATAGGGGCTTTCAAACTATTAACAAAAAGGAGAGATTACATGAAAGAATTTGCAGCTAACAAAGGAGATAAGACCATGAACACCGAAAAGAAAAACATCCTGATCGTCGACGACGACATCGACTACCTGGGCCAGCTCGAGCTGCAGGTGAGGGGCATGGGGTACGAAGTGACCACCGCATGCAGCCAGAAGGAGGGTGAGCAGAAGCTGGAGGAAAACAGGCCCGACCTGGCCATCATCGACCTGATGATGGAAAACAAGGACAGCGGATTCATCCTTTCGTACAAGATGAAGAAGAAATACCCTTCGATGCCGATCATCATCGCTTCGGCGGTGACCTCCGAAACGGGGCTCAACTTCGGACTGGAGACGGAAGCCGACCGCAACTGGATCCACGCCGACAAATTCATCGAGAAAGGCATCAGGAGAGACCAGCTCGAGCGTGAGATCAAAAAACTTTTAAGAATCTAAAAAAAACAATGTCATGGCAACACTGAACGTACTTGTGGTTGACGATGAACCCGGGATCAGGTCGGGGATCAACAGGATACTCAGGAACTATACCGTAGGGTACCCGTTCATGGAGGAAGACTTTGACTTCATCCTCACCGAAGCGGATACCGGCGAAAAGGCCATCGAGATCCTGAGGGAAAACCATACCGACATCTTACTGCTCGACAACAAGCTGCCCGGCATGGACGGCATCGAAGTGCTGGAGCACATCAACAAGAACCAGATGGACGTGTCGGTGATGATGATCACCTCTTATGCCTCCCTCGACCTGGCGGTGAAGGCCACCAACAACGGTGCCTATAACTTCGTCCCCAAGCCTTTCACGCCCGACGAGCTGAGGGCTTCGATCGACAACATCACCAAGCACCTCTTCCTTAAGCGCATGACCCGGCAGATGAACCAGGCCGGCAAGGAGGTGAGGTTCCAGTTCCTCTCGGTGCTGTCGCATGAGCTCAAGTCGCCCATCAACGCCGTGGAAGGCTACCTCAACATCATGAAGGACCGCCAGGTGGGCAACGACATCAACGACTACAGCACCATGATCGGGCGTTCGATCGAGCGCATCAGGGGCATGCGCAACCTCATCATGGACCTGCTCGATCTCACCAGGCTCGAGTCGGGTAAGAAGGTGAGGGAGATCAGCAGTGTGGATGTGGTGCAGGTGGCCCGTATGGCCATGGACACCATTGAGCCGATGGCCATCCAGCGCAATGTGAAGGTCTACCTCGACGCACCCGAGAAGCTGATGTTCAGGGCCGACGACGACGAGCTGGAGATCATCTTCAACAACCTGATATCCAATGCAGTGAAATACAATAAGGAAGGCGGGGAGGTATGCATCACGGTGAAGGCCGGCCATCCCGGGATCACCATCAGCGTGGAGGACACGGGGATCGGCATGAACGAGGAAGAGCTCGGCACCCTCTTCCAGGAATTCGTGAGGATCAAGAATGCCAAGACCAGGAACATCACGGGCAGCGGCCTCGGGCTCTCCATCGTCAAGAAGCTCGTGGAGAACAACTACGGCGGCATCATCACCGCCAGCAGCAAACCCGATGAGGGGAGCACCTTTACCGTGAAGCTCTCCCCTGCCGGGAAGAAAGAGCAATAACAGTTTTCACCATTCCAAAACAGGGGCCATGAAATTCACACCTGAAACATACGCCATCAACGACGAGCCGATGAAAAACTTCATCGACCCGCAGGAGATCGAAGACATCCTTCGCAGTACGATATCCTCTCCGGAAGAGGTCCGCAAGGTCATCGGCAGGTCGCTGTCGAAGCAACGCCTTTCACTCCGTGAAGTGGCCGTGCTGCTGAACACCGAAGACCCTGAACTCATCGAAGAGATCAAGGACGGTGCCCGCAGGCTCAAGAAGGTGGTCTACGGCGACCGCATCGTGCTCTTCGCCCCGCTCTATGTGGGCAACTACTGCACGAACAACTGCAAATACTGTGGTTTCAAGGCATCGAACCGTAAAGCCCTGCGCAGGACCCTGAGCAGGGAGGAACTGATCAGGAACGTTGAAGCCCTGGAAGATGAAGGGCAGAAACGCCTGATCCTCGTCTATGGCGAGCACCCGCAATATACTCCTGAATATATCGCCGACACCGTAAGGACGGTCTATGATGTGAGGAAGCGAAACGGTGAGATCAGGCGGGTGAACATCAACGCCGCCCCCCTCGACATCGAGGGTTTCCGCACCGTGAAGGAGGCCGGCATCGGCACCTACCAGGTGTTCCAGGAAACCTACCATCCCGAAGCCTATGCCTGGTATCACCAGGGCGGTAAAAAGAAGGATTACGACTACCGCATCACCTCCCTCGACAGGGCCCAGGAAGCCGGCCT
>CAZHYA010000402.1:0-2355 GCA_964536525.1 uncultured Bacteroidales bacterium
AAACCCATACGCATCATTCTTCCTCGAAGACTTCAACGATACAAAAAAGTTCTTCCTGTTTTCGGAAGACTACCTCAAGCTGAAGCATTTCCTGGTGGAAGGCTTCAACGTGCTGGTGCAGGTGAGGATACAGTTCAGAAGGGGAGGGCAGGAGCAGCTCGAGGTGAAGGTGCTTAACATCACCCTGCTGGCCGAGGTGCTCGAAAAATTCGCCAACAGCATCACGATCGACCTTAAGACCACCGATCTCAGCACAGATACCATCGCGAAACTCAAAAAGGCTGTTGGCGCAAAGCAGGGCAAGTGTGCCGTAAAATTAAAACTGGAAGACCCCGAAGACCGGCTGACGCTCCACATGAAACCGCGCAGCCATGCCGTCGACCCGGTGAGCCTGGTCAGGGAGTTGAAAAAGATCCCGGAAATAACGTTCCGGGTCAACTGATGCGGGCATGTTAATTTATTGTTTACTATCTGCCGGCAAGAAATAAAATTATAAATTTGCAGTTTCTATATTGTTCAATCTTAATAAAATCAGAAAAATGGCTGTTGAATTTACCGATGCTAATTTTGAGGAGTTGGTCCTTAAGTCAGATAAACCCGTTATTGTCGATTTCTGGGCAGAGTGGTGCGGACCCTGCCGTATGGTAGGCCCTATCGTGGCGCAGCTGGGAGAAGAATACGACGGTAAAGCTGTGGTTGGCAAGCTGAATGTTGATCAGAACCCCAATACCACCATGAAGTTCGGTATCAGGAACATTCCAACCATACTCTTCTTCAGAAACGGGGAACAGGTCGACAAGCAGGTAGGCGCAGTGCCCAGGCAGGTGCTCGAAGGGAAGCTGCAGAAGCTGCTTTAAAATATTGTAACCTGCGATTTTATTGAGAGACGCGCTTAAGGTGCGTCTCTTTTCATGCTTTGAAACGACGTTTATATGCCATTCTCAATCGACCATAACAGGCTCCAGCAGTTCGGCTCGCTCGAATTCATTGCCAGGCAGGTGGTCGAAGGCTTTATCACCGGCTTGCACAAAAGCCCTTTTCACGGGTTCTCGGTCGAGTTTGCCGAGCACCGGCAATATAACCGTGGTGAATCCATCAAGCATATCGACTGGAAATTGTACGGGCGCACCGACAAGCTTTACGTGAAGCGTTATGAGGAAGAGACCAACCTCCGCTGCCAGATCATCATCGACAATTCAAGCTCAATGTATTTTCCGGTGATGCCCGATGTGGGCATCGACAACCCCAACAAGATCACCTTTTCGGTGTATGCCGCCGCCGCCCTGGTCAACCTGCTGCAGCGCCAGCGCGACGCTGTGGGGTTAAGCCTCTTTTCCGACGAGGTGGAGCTGAGCACCCGTACACGCTCAACCTCGTTTCACATGAAGTATCTTTATTCGGATATGGAGAAGCTCCTCAGGCCCATAGGCACCAACTTGAAAAAACCCACCAGGGCTGCAGATGCCATCCACAGTATTGCCGACATGATCCATAAACGTTCGCTGGTCGTTATCTTCAGCGACATGTTCGGGAGCCATGAAAACCACGACGAACTCTTTTCGGCCCTGCAGCACCTGCGCTACAACAAACACGAGGTGGTTCTCTTTCATGTGGTTGACAAGGCGAGCGAGATAGATTTTAATTTCGAGAACCGTCCATACAAGTTCATCGATATGGAGAGCGGAGAGGAGCTGAAGCTGACCCCTTCAGAGCTGCGCGATGAATACATTGCAAGTGTGGGCCGCTTCGTGAATGAGCTGAAACTGCGCTGTGGCAGGTATATGATCGATTTCGTGCCCGCCGACATCAACGCAGGCTTCCGGCAGATACTGCACCCTTACCTGCTGAAGAGGGAAAAACTTTACTGATCACCTATGATAAAAAGAAACTTTCTCGCCGTTTTATTTCTGTTTTCCTTCACCTGGCTTCCGGCACAGAAAAGTCCTTCATTGTAGGCCCTCCATTATACCGAATGGCAGACTTTCAGGGAGTTTGTGGCCCGTTCCGAGAGCTATGTGCCCGACACCGCCATCGACGTCACCTTCTATCACCTCGACCTCTCGATCGCCATCGATTCACCGTACATCGCGGGGACGGTACGATGTGATTTTTTCCCGGTGGAAGAGGCGCTCAGCAATGTGGTGCTGAGCCTCAACAGCGCGCTCACCGTCGATGGTGTGGCTGGCAATGCCGCTTCTTTCGTGCAGTCCGGCGACTCGATCCTCATCAGCCTTGATGGCAGCTATGGCCCCGGCGACAAGCTCACCCTCCTGATCAGCTACCATGGGGTGCCCGTGATGGAAGGAGGATACAAGGGACTCCGCTACGAAACACACCACGGCAGTGAGCCTGTCA
>CAZHYA010000403.1:0-2351 GCA_964536525.1 uncultured Bacteroidales bacterium
GCCGGCGGTCCGAGTACCGGATTATCAGGATTATAAATATAGGGCGTTTCGGATTGCGGGACCCCATGCACGATGTTCGAGGCCTGCATGATATACATGGCAAAGTCGCCTCCCCAGTCGTGCGAATCCCGCACATTGATGAAGAACAGCGGCAGCAGCATCGCCGCCATCAGCCACCTCAGCCGGTTCCTGCGGTTAAAGAATGTCTTCATTTCCAAACCTGCATTGTTTATCCAAAAGTATAAAAAAATGCTGACCGTACATCTGAATGGTGCATGTGTTAACTCAAACTTGCAATAAGATTTGATTTATGCTAAATTTATAATCGTGTCCGGCAAATGCTCCGGTACGATCTAATGTTCACTTACGGCAGGAGCTCTCATGACCTTGAATTTCAGATACAGCACTGTTGTAGCGGCATTCCTGCTTATCCTGATGATCATGCCTGCCGTGAGCGCAGTCAGGGGACAGGAACTCATTGACCTGAGGGGAAAAGTTTACGCGAAAGATTCAGGGATACCCCTTTCAGGGGCCCATGTCCTCGTAGTGGGAACTTCACTTGGTACCATTTCGGGACCTGATGGCGGCTTCCGCTTGAGGGTCGGCAAATTGCCCGTCAGTCTCAAGGTCACCCATATCGGGTTCGAAGAACGCCTATTTGTTGTTGATGAAAAAGCTACGGGGAAAGACCTGATGCTGGGTATGGAGTTCTCAGCCGAAATGCTTGATGCAGTGACCATCACAGAGCGTAAGGCTGAACTTATATTCAGGGATGACAGTTATGCCGTTCTGGATTTTGAATTCCATGAAAACGGGCTCATCATGTTGATCTTCAGAAATGTGTTGAAGAGAGCTGAACTCATCCTGCTCTCGAACCTGAACGATACACTGGCCATACTCGGGGATCTGCCGGGCAGGGCACAATCGCTGCATCGTGATTGCATGGGCAATATACATTTTCTCAACAAGGATACGGCCTATCAGGTTCTGTTTACAGGACAGGCCCTGCGGCTCCTGTATCCGACAAGTATAAATACATTTAAGCTGGTGGCCGATGTTTTTGTCGCGTTTCACCAGCATTATTATTATTTCGGCATCAGGCGCATGAACGACCTGATGATCGAATATATACGTTATGATTCCATATCAGGCGAATATGCTGTATTCAGGAAAGTCAGCGACCGCAGCAAACTTCAGATCCTGAAAGATAACCCGATGCATTACGCATTGCTGAGCAACCCGGTGGGCGGGAGGGAAACTCAAGAATCGCTCATTGCGGGTATGTTCGCCAGTATCGAAGAACAATCGGATATGCTCTACAAGGAAAGGGATGCCTCCGTCGAAGGGCATTACCTCCGCACGCTGGTCTACACGCCGGTATATGCACCCTTGTTCAGATCGGGCGACCAGCTGCTGCTGTTCAACCATCCCGAATCCAGGATCGAAACATTATCCCTCGACGGGGAACTCATTCGATCAGTCGCCATTGATTATCACAAAATGAAAGACTGGGAAGAAACGATCCTTAAAGATGACATTTACGGTGAATATTATATCACCTTTATCAAAGCCAACCGGGCAACATTATACCGCATCGATATGAATACCGGCAAACCAGGCCCATCAACCACCCTGTTTCACAGATCCACCGGGAAAATACTTGTACATAACGGCTATGTTTATTATACCTACCGCGAGCCTGGATCAGCTGACAGAATGATGCTATACAGGCAAAAACTTCAGCGCTGAAATAATGCCGTTTACTCAGAATATTTCATGGCTGTAATAAGTTCCAGGGATATTAAAAACCCGGCCATGGGATGCTAAATCCCCCATAATTAAGGCCATTTGAATTCCGACAAATATTATTTATTGAAAAAAAATGCTTTTTTATAAGAAATATCTGTACTTTTGCAAAAATTAATAACATATTACAATGAATAAAGGAACAGTAAAATTTTTTAATAACTCAAAAGGATTTGGGTTTATTAAAGACGAAGAATCAGACAAAGAATACTTCGTCCACGTAACAGGTCTCATTGATGAGATCAAAGAAAATGATGAAGTAACCTTTGATTTAACAGATGGTAGAAAAGGTCTTAATGCGGTGAATGTTAAACTCGCTTAGTTTAATATAAGAATCACATTGCAAGATTTATCCCCCCGTGAAAGCGGGGGGATTTTTTTTATTTAATATTTACCGAATCCGCCTCAAGCACCTGTACCGTCAGCCCTTTAATGTACTCCTCATCTACCGGGTAGCCCAGTTGCTTTGCCATGATGGCGTCCTGTAACCCCGCCCTCAGCTTATCCTGTGTAACCCTGGCCATGGAACGGCGGAACCACATTTC
>CAZHYA010000404.1:0-2058 GCA_964536525.1 uncultured Bacteroidales bacterium
GACGCCGGTGAGCCCAGCCAGACAGCCGCAACCTCAGAGCGTATCTGGCATGCCCTGATGGAGGGCGGTGCCGGGCGCGGCAGCCTGCTCTTCAACCTGGGCGGCGGCGTGGTGACCGACCTTGGAGGCTTCGCCGCCTCCACCTTCAGGCGCGGCATCCCCTTCGTCAACGTCCCCACCACCCTGCTTGGCATGGTGGATGCGGCTATCGGCGGCAAGACGGCCGTCAACCTCGGCCATGTGAAGAACCAGGCCGGCACCTTCGCCTTCCCGGAGGCGGTGATCATCCACCCCCCTTTCCTGCATACCCTTCCGAAGGATGAACTCCTGGCGGGATATGCCGAGATGCTGAAGACCGCCATCGTGGGCGGCAAAGAGCTTTTTGATACATTGTTGCAGATGGATGCAGGTGCCATGGGCAGCGACGACTTCGTCCAGGCTCCCGGCGGAGGGCTCATCATGAAGGCGGCCCTGCTGAAGGCGGACATCTGCGCCCGCGACCCTTTCGACAGGGGCATCAGGCAGGTGCTGAACTTCGGCCACAGCGTAGGCCATGCCCTGGAGGCCCTTTACGGTGGCCGGGGGCAGGTGCTGAGGCACGGTTATGCCGTGGCAGCCGGGATGGTTTGCGAAGCCTGGCTCGCCGTGCGGCTTGCCGGACTGCCCGCGGGGCAGCAGCAGCGGATCGAGGATCATCTCCTTGCCGGCTTCCCTGCAGTGGACTACCGGGAGGAGGACCTGCCCGAAATACTGCGCCTGATGGGCTACGACAAGAAGAATGAGCGCGGCGGGCTCCGCCTCTCGCTGCCTGAAAGCATCGGCAGCTGCCGCAGCGGTGTGGCCTGCCCGGAAGCGCTGGTACTGGAGAGCCTGTCGCACTACCTCAAAATAACCAAAAGCCGGGGCCGGTGACGAGCATGATCCGCATAGGGGCCGGCCTGCCGGGAGGAAGGCACGTGGTGGTGCTGCCACGCTCGAAGAGCATCAGCAACCGCGCCCTCATCATCTCGGCCGTGAGCGGCGGCACGGTGGATCCCGGGGAGCTCTCGGAGGCCGCCGACACCTTGCTCATGCAGCAACTCCTGCGGCAGGACCGCGAACAAACCGATCCCGTTCTCGATGCCGGCAATGCCGGTACGGTGATGCGTTTCCTCACCGCTTACCTGGCCGCCACCCCCGGCAGCCGGACGCTCACCGGCGACGAGCGCATGCAGCAGCGGCCCATCGCCCCGCTGGTGGAGGCCCTGCGGGGGATGGGCGCGGCGATAAGTTATACCGGCAGGCAAGGCTTCGCCCCCCTGCACATCGAAGGCAGAAAGCTCCGCGGGGGGACGGTGACGATGGATGGCGGCATCAGCAGCCAGTTCGTGAGCGCCCTGATGATGATCGCCCCGCTGCTCGACGGCCCATTGAAGATACAACTTGAAGGGCCCGTGGTGTCGGCACCGTATATCGGCATGACCGCTTCGCTGATACGCATCGCAGGCCTCGACGTGCAGGCACGGCTCCCGCTGGTGGAAGTGCCCTGCCACAGCTACAAGCCTGCGACCCTGCCCCCGGAGCCCGACTGGTCGTCGGCGGCGCCCTGGTACAGCATGGTAGCCCTGCGGGAGGACCTGGAGCTGCTGATCAAAGACCTGGACGAGGATTCGCTGCAGGGCGACCGCGTGCTGGCCGACCATTTCCGCCTGCTGGGCGTGGAGACGGAAAAGGCCGTGGATGGCCTTCGTGTTTACAGGGGCACACGGCCTGAGCCGGGACGCGTTGTCAGCTTCGACCTTCGCGACTGTCCCGACCTGGCGCCATCCCTCATCGTGACGGTGGCCGCCCTGGGCATGGAAGGGCATTTCAGCGGGCTGTCGACGCTGCCCGGCAAGGAATCGGACCGCCTGCAGGCCCTGCAGGCCGAATTGGGGAAGGCCGGCATCCGATGCAGCGTGGACTCAGGCAGCCTCTCGTTCATCCCCCAGGCGATGGACCTGCAGCATCCCGTCGACCCCCGGGGCGACCACCGCATCGCCATGGCCTTCGCCCCCCTGGCCGCTAACGGAAGGCCCG
>CAZHYA010000404.1:2068-2340 GCA_964536525.1 uncultured Bacteroidales bacterium
GGTGGAGAAGTCGTATCCGGGGTTTTGGGGGGATGAACGCTGTTTCCGGTAATTACATTTTTCCAGGCATTAAATCACCTGGTCGACAAATTTTCTTGTGTAATCAGCCAGAAATAGTGGAATATTAAGCAAGCCATCACTCCATTGCAAATTCTTCAGAGAATACCGGATGCGAACAGGTGGACTGTATTTTTGGTAATACGTCGTCAGGCTTTTACTTCTCACATTTACTTCCGATTTAACCTCAACAGGGATCACTTCGTTTTTGTATT
>CAZHYA010000405.1:0-2312 GCA_964536525.1 uncultured Bacteroidales bacterium
GGCCCCCATGCCCTCCAGGATGGTCCAGAAGCTGATGAACCCGCCATAGAGCTCCCCGCTGAAGAAAAGGTTCATGCAGCGGTCGGTGGCCGGGTCGAGGCCGGCGGCGAAGAGGGCCTCCGAGGCGGCGAACATCTGGCGGTGATAGTCCTCATAGGTGTACACGGCCATCTTGGGCTTGCCGCTGGTGCCCCCGCTCTTGAAGAAGAGTTCAGAGTATTCGTCGGGCACCGTACGGCTGATGAAGTCCTCCTTGTGGATCACCGGGCTGTCGCCGGGCAGGAAGGGCTCCTGCTGTTCTTCCAGGTCGGCGAAGCTGGTTAGCCCGTCGGTGAGGCTGCCGAGCTGCAGGCATATGCGTCGGCAATAGCGTTGCAGCGCATACACCCCGTCGTGCGGCTCACCGGCATAGCCGTCGAGATGGTGGCCGGGACGCTTGATGCGGGTCACGCCGGCCTGCACCAGCTCCCTGCCGATGGCGCCCAGCCGGTCCAGCGGGCATGCCAGGCCTGCCGTCTGCAGGTAGGTGCGCAGCGGCCTCAGCGTGGCCACGATGCTGTCGGCGGGCAAGGGCTTCACCCATATGGTGCGGTACAGGGGCGAGGGCCTGAGTCCGGGGCGGTAGTCGACCAGCACCCGCCACGTCCTGGCCGGCGACTCGATCACCTCCGACTCGCCGAGGCCGGCGCCCAGCCGGGCCACCTGCGTCACATTGGTGATCTCGGCCATCTCGGCCATGCTGATCCCCCGCTGGGGAAAGGTCTGCGACACCCTGTCGAGCACTTCGGCGAAGGCTCTGGCAAATGACAACAGCTCCTCGCGGCTGCCGGTCTCGAGGTAGAGGCACTGTGGGCTGGAGCAGGCCTGCTGCTCGATCACGCAGATGTCGTAGGCGATGTTCTCCAGGGTTGGGATGTCGTCCTTCATCTCCCGGCTCACATAGGAGAAGCTGATGCGGTGCCCCCAGTCGATGATGCGGGTCCCCGCGGAGGCCATCTTCTGCACCGAGGCCACCGCCTCTTCGCCGCCCCAGGCGGCGATGCCGTGGGCAGCATCGAAGAGCAGGCCCAGGATGTCCTTGCGCGACGACGAAAGCCTGAAAGCGTAAACGAAAGGTGCCAGCAAGCCCGTAGGGTCGGCATCCACGATGCCTTTCAGCACCAGCTGGGGGAAGTTGCCGTTCCTGCTACTGTTCTTCAGCACGTTGATGTTACCGCTCATGAGCCCTTCCACCACGCTGAGCGGGGCCACGGTGGGCGCATTGCCCGGCACCACATGTACCAGCAGGCCCAGGGGTGCCCAGGCCTCGAAGGCGTCGCTGCGGAAGCCGTTGCGGTGCAGGACGAAAGGGTTGTCGCTGCCCAGCTCGCGCTTCATCTTCTCTTCGAGGAATTCCGGGTCGAGGAAGGCCACGATCTCGTCGATGGTCTGCCGGGCATGTTCGGCGGTGTTGCCGGCAGCCACCAGGGAGTCGATGAGCTCCTGGTTGTCGCCTTCGAGGATCGTATCACGGTAGGCGGCGCAGGCCCGGAAAAGCACGGCAGGGTCCATGCGCAGGCGCAGGTCGGCGGCGGCATCCCTGCCGATGTTCACCACCCTGTCTTCGAAATCAGCTTCGCTGATCCACGTTCCACGCCAGAGGTATTCTTTGTTTTCCATGTCAGATACTTTCTTTTTTGAGCAGCTCGGCCGCCGAAACGGCACAGCTCTTGTTTTTGGAGATGCCCGCCCGCCCGGCGATCTCGAACCATGGCGTGGCGATGCCGCAGCCACAGTCGTTGGCGTCGTGCAGGATGGCCAGGTCGCCCATCATCACGCTCACCGCCGGCACGGAGGTGATGTAGGGGGTGACGAAGCACAGGTAGCCGGGCTGCCCGTAGCCCAGCACTTCGAGGCTGCGCACATCCCGGATGAAGACCCTCGACCATGCCGGCACATGCATGTGGTGACGCCCGCATTCGACATAGGGTACGCTGTGCTCCACCGAGCCGAAGCCATCGCGGCAGCGGCTGTCGGGGATGCCCAGCTGTTCGCCCAGCCTGGCGTAAAGTTCAGGCTTCGACAGCTGCCTGTCGGCGTAGCCCTTCCAACCCCCGGCAAAAAATACCAGGGAGTCTTCGTGGAGCCTGAGGTTGCGCTCGCCCAGCTTCTTCATCCTTTCGAGGATGAAAAAGATGAAGGAGGGGAAGCCGATAATCCGTACGGGCAGCCCCTCGGCCTCGTAGCGTTTCAGCACCTCTATGCTGCCGAAGAGGTCGTTCACCCGCTCAATGTAAGGCCGAAACCGCTCGTAGTCCCCAACCGGCACATTC
>CAZHYA010000406.1:0-2311 GCA_964536525.1 uncultured Bacteroidales bacterium
TAAGGCATTGCCTATGGCTGAGCTTGCAATGCTATCCTCATCGAAATCGAACACTACTGCCTTTACAGCCTGCTGGTAACTGCCCACGGCATCTTCGGGCTTATTATTGGCAAGTTGCCATAAGCCCATTTGCCGGTAGCATTCCGAAATAACAGGATGCTTGTCGGGATAGTGTTCATGGGCGAGAGATAGGGCCTCTTCGAGGAAAGTCCTGGCCTTTTCACCCTCCCCCATCTTCTGAAGAATGATACTGTAATTATTATAAACACTGATCAGTTGATGACTTCCTCGCCCCTCTTCGATCTTTGTCTGTATGTAAAGTTCATAATATTGCCTTGCGGAATCAATCCTGCCCAGATACTCATAGGCACTGGCGCAGTTGGCATACAGGATATCAAGCCCACCGGCACCGTATTTAAGCTTCTGTTCAATCCCCTTCTGGTAGTAATCCAGTGCCTTGCGCCATTCCCTGATACCGGTATATATGTTGCCGATATTGTTGTAGATAATGTTGGCCGTGTTGGGCGATACGTCCCCGTTATTGATAATGTTCTCGGCGGCAAGCATGTATTGCAGGGCCAGTTCATAATCCTGCATCTGCTTCTGCACAATGCCCTTGTTCATATATATCAGGGCCAGTTCGGGGCATAAGGGTCCGCGTTGACTTTTAACGATGTTCTCCGCCTCAGAATATACCCTCAGGGCATCGCTATACCTGCCTAGCATCTTGTAAATGATGCCCAGGTTGTTACGCGCCTGAACCGACAATGGATCTATTTCAAGAATGGATAGAAAGGACTTTTCAGCAGCATCGAAGTTACCCTGATTGGCATACTGCCGGCCACGGACATTGATCGAATCGATTTCAGCAGCATGATCTTCCTGTCCAGTTAAACTGAAAGGAAAGAAGAATAAGACAGTTAAATAGAGAAATAAAAAAAACCTTCGTCCCATGCTGCTAATTTAGGAACGAAAGTTAAATAATTTACTTAAATCCCGTATAATTATTCTTCCGGACAACGTAATCCATTGTCCGGAAGCATTATATATTTTTAATCCAATTGAAAGCTTTTACATCCAGGCATCTTCATCTTCGGTAGTGGTGTGGCCTTGTTGATTGTCGCCACCACGAATCTTGCTCATTTCAAGTTCATTTAGGATTGATAGGTTGCGGGGGTCTTCTGCTACAGTTTTCCTTTGATAATGCTTTTTAAATTATTGAATCAAGACTTTTTTTGTTTTTGCCAGGGAGCCTTTACCCTCCCAAGCACTTATTAATACGCAGAAAGGCAAAAAGGTAACCCTATGGATGAAAAAAAAATTAAAAAAAAAATTAAAAAGCATTAAAAATACGTCTTATATGTCTGTATATCAATTAAATAAGAAACACATTTTTTTTTGCAAAAAATTCATATTTTTTTAAAAAAAACAACCGGAAATAAAAAAACCCCGCGAAAACGAGGTTTAGGATGTGGGATGTACTGGAATCGAACCAGTGACCTCATGCCTGTCAAGCATGCGCTCTAAACCAACTGAGCTAACACCCCATTTTTATTGTCGCAAAAATAATAATTATTCCTAATTTTATGCTCTTTATTACCAATTTTATAAGGCAAGATGAAAAAGATATGGATATTTCTGATATCTATCCTGGTGTTATATCCTGTAATTGCTCAACAGAACAGTTACAGGATCATGCTCAGCGTTGAGGGATACCGCGATACACTGGCATACCTTGGCCATTACTTTGGCGACAAGCTCTCCATATCCGACACCATGCAAGCCCGTGAAGGCGAAATCAGCCTGGCAGGCAAAGAACCTCTTAAGCAGGGTGTATATTTCATCGTCAGCCAGGATAAACAAAAGCTGTTTGAGTTCATTATCGGAGAGGATCAGGAATTTGAAATTCAAACATCGGCAAACGCCCCCGCGCAGGATGCCAGGGTAATAGGTTCGGCCGATAACGAGCTTTTCTTTAGTTACCTGCGTTTTAACCGGGAGGGTTATGAAAGAATCAAATCCCTGCAATCAGGTCTGCAAAAGCTTGATGCAAATAACGACAGCGTAAGGATTATCAGGGAGGAGATCAATGAGATTAACACACAAAACATTGATTATAAATTAAATATAATTAACAATAATCCTGAATCGCTTGTTGCGCTTCTTTTTAATGCCATGCGTGAGCCTGAGGTGCCTGATTTTTTTCTTCCCGACGGGCGCCACGACAGCCTGGCCACGTATCTATATTACAGGAATCATTATTGGGATCATATCGATCTGGGTGATGACAGGTTTTTGAGGACACCGGTAT
>CAZHYA010000407.1:0-2265 GCA_964536525.1 uncultured Bacteroidales bacterium
CGAGCTCATAATTCACCATCTGGTCCATAATGCTTTGCCCCTGTAGTAGAATCCAGAGTTGCTGGATCATGAGCTTTTCAGGGGGGATGGCCTCCCCTTCTTCCATCAGGTCGTTCATTTCCTTTACCAGGTCGGCGACACTCTGCGTATGGGTAACGGATTCGTGCTGTTCCATATATTCCGCTGCGGCATCCATCTTCCCCAGGACATAAGGGCTCTGGACGTCGCCGGAGGTCTTGATATATACCGGGAATGACCCCCCAAACTTGTCGCGGAATATCTTTTCTGCCACATGGGTGGGATCGCTTTTGCTGAAATAGTCGATCATGTCGACATTCCGCTGGATCAGGAGTATGCCGGCGATGCCTGCTGCGGCGATGAATGACCATACCAGGATGACCCTGCGGGGGTGTTTGAGCACCAGGGCCGCTGTTCCCCTGAGCAGGGTATCCGAAAGCTTGTTCGTGGATTTTCCCTTCGGGCTGAAAACAGGGTCGTTCCCTTTTCCCTTGAAAGCGACCAGGAATGCCGGTGCAAAGGTGACCGACAGCAGAAGGGCGAAGAATATCCCGGCTGCCGTGAAAATGCCAAAGGTGCTGATCATGGTCAGGTATGATCCGAAGATGAAGGAGATGAATCCGATCATGGTGGTTACGGAGGCGATCAGTACGGGAGTGATGATATAGGCAAGGCTTTCTTCAACCCTTTCCCTTACGTCACGGGCTTTTGTTTCCCTGACGCGGTTCACCACGTGAATGGTGTAAGCACTCCCAACGGCAAGGAGGATCACGGGGATCACGTCGGAGATGATCGACAGGCGTATTCCCAGGATGCCCATCAGCCCCATGGTCCAGATGGTGCTGAGCCCCACGGTGAGCAGGGTCAGCAGCACCCCGCGCCACGACCTGAAGCCCCACATGAGCACGAGGATGATCGCCAGGGCCGTGAGTGGTGCCAGGAAGAGCAGGTCGCCCAGGATGATGTCGGCCAGGCTAAGAAGTGTAAATGGAATACCGCCAAAATATAAGTTAGCCCCCGTCTCCTGCCTTTCCATGAAGCTGCGAATATTGCGGGCAACCTCGAGCTTGTTGGTGCCTTCGGCGATCCTGATCATGATGGCCGTAAAGGTCCCGTCGTCCGAAACGATCGTACCGCGGTACATATCGTCGGAAAGCGTATAACGCCTGAGGCTGTCGAGCGCTTCTTCGGTTTCGGGCAGGTCCCACTTGTCGACCAGCGTGCTGACCTCGATCCCCCATTCCGATCCCCTGATGTCGATGATGTTGGTGAGGCTGGTTACGGTGCCGATACCGTCCATGATCTCAAGCGAATCGGTCAGGCTGCGGATCTGTTCCAGCACTTCGCGGGTAAATACATCCTCCGTTTCAAGCCCGACCAGGGCAATATAATTGCCGCCGTAGTCGCGCCCGATCTCGTTGAAGAGCATGGCGGCAGGATCATCGTCGGGCAGGTAATTGAACACGTCGGGATCCACTTCCAGGTCTTTCATGAAATAGCCTGCAACAACAGTGATGAGGAGCGTAAGTGCCAGGATGGCCTTCCGGGAACGGATGATGATTCGGGCTGTATTTTTCAACCTTTTCTTTTTTAACGTTTGACAAACATGAACTCCTGGATATATTCTGACCAAAAACGTTTTTTGGTCAGAAACAGTATGCAAAGTTACGGAATAACGCGCTGTTTTCAAAAAATAAAATGAGGGGTTGCAGGGAAAATTGCTTTACGCTGTCGCGGTTTATGCTTTCACATCCCTTTCGAGCCCCCGGATCAGGATGTCGAGGAGTTCGACGATGGTCTGCTCGTATTCGGCGATCTTGTTTTGCAGGAAGAAGGGGATCTCGATGGCCTTCATGGCCATGATGATGACCTGGGCAGTCTTTTTCACATCCCTGATCTCAAAGGTCTTCTCATCAACCCCTTTCTGGAGCAATTCCGAAAAGAGGCCTACTTCGAACTCATCGAATCCGGACCTGAGTTCATCCAGGAATTCGTAGGTTTCAAGGAAGTCGGCTTTGAGGGTTTCGTGATAGTTCACGGCACCTTCCAGCACCTTCATACGGGTGAGCATATAGCTGCGGATCATGCTGGTGGCCCCTGCCTTTTTGGATGCAACATCCAGCAGGGCTTCCTTCAGCCTTTCGATCTCCTGGCTGACCACGGCCAGGAAAAGGTCTTCCTTGCTCCTGAAATGGTAATAGACCGATCCCTTCGCCTTATGGGCGGTGCGGGCCACCTCGTCCATGG
>CAZHYA010000408.1:0-2260 GCA_964536525.1 uncultured Bacteroidales bacterium
ATAGAGCTCCTAATGGACCAGGGGCTCAAAGTGGTGGCTATCCGCCACCCGATGCCTTACGGCAACCTGGTTGAGCAGAAGGTACAGCGCTTTGCCACTGTTGAAGATCTTGCAAAGCACAAATGTACTGTAGAAGAAATGGAAGAATACGAACCCCATGTGGTTCGCGGCAACGTGATCTATGCAGGGGTTGATTATGAAGCCATCCTACGTGCCGCCGAGCAGGATCCCGACGGCTGTGATGTGGTGATCTGGGACGGCGGTAACAACGATTTCCCGTTCTACCGGCCCGACCTGAACATCACGGTAGTAGATCCGCACCGCCCGGGCCACGAATTAAGCTATTACCCCGGTGAGGTAACCCTGAGGCTCGCCGACGCCGTGGTGATCAATAAAATGGACAGCGCTTCCCCGGAAGGCATTCAGACCGTCAGGGAAAGCATTGCCAAAGTAAATCCGAAAGCGGTCGTGATCGACGGCGCCTCACCCATCAAGGTTGACGATCCGTCATTGATCAAGGGCAAGAAGGTTTTGGTTGTGGAAGACGGCCCGACACTCACCCACGGAGAGATGAAGATCGGTGCAGGCGTGGTAGCCGCACAGAAGTTTGGTGCTGCAGAACTGGTCGACCCGCGTCCCTATACCGTTGGAAAGCTCAGCGAAACCTTCCGCATCTATCCTAATATCGGGACACTGCTTCCGGCCATGGGTTACGGGGAAGAACAGCTCAGAGACCTCGAAACGACGATCAACAATGTTGAATGCGATGCGGTAGTTATCGGGACCCCCATCGACCTGAACCGTATCATCAAGATCAACAAACCCAACACAAGGGTCTATTACGACCTGCAGGAGATCGGCTATCCCGACCTCAAAGGACTGATCGACGACTTCATCAAAAAACACAACCTCAAATAAATTCAAAACGGCCCCGGACATTCGGGGCCGTTTTTTTATGTACGCTATTTTAACCATAAACCCAGGCGCAATGCAACAGCACCCCGATGCGAAACTCATCTTAGAAGACGGCACCGTATTCAATGGTTTTTCATTTGGCTACAGGGGATCCGTTTCAGGTGAGGTCGTTTTCAATACGGCCATGACCGGCTACCCCGAAAGCCTGACCGACCCGTCGTACAAGGGCCAGATCCTCACCCTGACTTACCCGCTGGTCGGGAATTACGGGGTTCCGGGGGACGTAAAGGAGGACTCAATGCTAAAATACTTCGAATCGGACAGGGTGCATGTCACAGCCCTCATCATCTCCGACTATTCAAATAAATACAACCACTGGAATGCTTCGCAGGCACTGGGTGAGTGGCTCATCAAATCGAAGGTGCCGGGTGTGTACGGGATCGACAACAGGGCGCTGACCAAGATCATCCGTGACACGGGTGCCATGCTGGGAAAAGTGCTTATTGATGATGCCGACTGCAAACAAGTCGACCCGAACAAGATAAACCTTGTAGAAGAGGTCAGCACGCGGGAAAAGATGGTTTACGGTGAAGGCAGGCACAGGGTCATGATGATCGATTGCGGGGTCAAGTACAACATCATCAGGTACTTCTTACAAAAGGGCGCCCAGGTGATCAGGGTACCCTGGGATCACGACTTCCTTCATGATGATTACGACGGGCTCTTCATTTCGAACGGACCGGGAAACCCGGAGATGTGTGGCCCTACCATCTCGAACCTGTCAAAAGCCCTCGAAGGGGACAAACCTATCTTCGGGATATGTCTGGGACACCAGCTGATGGCACTGGCCTCGGGAGGCAAGACCTATAAACTAAAATACGGACACCGGGGGCACAATCAACCGGTGCTGCTGAATGGAACCATGAAAGCTTATATCACCTCCCAGAATCACGGCTTCGCGGTCGACGAGAACAGCCTGACCCCCGAATGGGAACCCTGGTTCATCAATATCAACGACAACACCAATGAAGGGATCAGGCACAGGGAAAAACCTTTCTTCTCAGTACAGTTCCACCCCGAAGCCTCGAGCGGTCCGACCGATACCGACTATCTGTTCGATGAGTTCATCAACCTTCTTTAAAACACCTGCATGAATAAGAACTTCAAGAAAATACTCGTACTGGGATCAGGCGCCCTGAAGATCGGGGAAGCAGGAGAGTTCGACTACTCAGGCTCCCAGGCGGCCAGAAGCCTGAGAGAAGAAGGAGTAAAAGTAATTCTGATCAACAGTAACCCGGCAACTATCATGACAGATCCCATGATGGCCGACAGGGTATATCTGTTG
>CAZHYA010000409.1:0-2258 GCA_964536525.1 uncultured Bacteroidales bacterium
GTTCTTCATCCTCCAGCACAGGTCGATCTCTTCCATATGGGCGAAGAAATCGTCGTCGAGACCGCCCAGCTTATGATACAGCGATGCCCTCACGAACATGCATGCGCCGGTGGCCCAGAAGACCTCCCGGCTGTCGTTATACTGCCCCCGGTCTTTTTCGAGGTGCTGGAACAGCCTGCCCCTGCAGAAGGGGTAGCCGTACTTGTCGATGAACCCCCCTGCGGCACCGGCATATTCGAACTCGTCCCGGAACCCTTCCTGCTGGTTCAGGATCCTGGGCTGGCAGGCGGCGATCAGCGGGTCGCTGTCCATCATGTCGATCACCGGCAGGATCCAGTTTTCGGTGGTTTCAATGTCGGAGTTGAGCAGCACGTAATATTCGGCCTCGACCTGGCGGAGGGCCTTGTTGTAGCCGCCGGCGAAGCCTGCGTTTTCATCGTTCCTGATCACCCTCAGCCCGGGATGGTTCGCTTCGAGCCAGGCCAGCGAGTCGTCGTCGGAACCATTGTCGGCCACGATCACCTCGGCATCGGCTGCGCTGTGCTTCAGCACGGTGGGGAGAAAATCGGCCAGGTGCCTGTGCCTGATGCCGTTCCAGTTTAATATGACGACTGCGGTTTTGACCAAGGTTTTATTGGTTAAACGTTGTTATCCCTTTTATGTTTCCACCTGCGGTGCGACCAGAGCCAGTTGTGGGGCCTCTTCCTGATGGCCTCCTCCAGCTTCCTGATATAGGCATCCGTAATCTCGTTCTCGGCAGTGTCTTTTGCACTGTCGGTGATCAGCGACGCTTCGCCGATATAGTATCCCCGTTTTTCCCTGTACAGGTCAAGGTACACCACGCCCATGTCGAGGGTGCGGGCGATCTTTTCTATTCCGGTATAGAAGGGGGTGTCTTGATTCATGAATTCGGCCCAGTATGCTGCTTTTGGATTGGATGGCGTCTGGTCGGCGGCGAAGACATAGAGCGAGACCATCTCTTTTCTTTTCACCATGGTGCGCAGGGTGTCTTTCATGTAGATGACACTGTCGTCGAGGTAACGGTTGCGAAGGCCATTCATAAATCCATCGAAATACTTGTTGTTCAGCGGTTTCACGATCGCATAACCTTTCACGTGGCTGTAGATGGGACCGAGGGTATTGCCGAGCCATTCCCAGTTGCCGCAGTGACCGATGGCCAGGATGAGGCTTTTCCCCTGGGCGAAGACCTCGTCCATGATCCCGGTATTGACATAACGGTAGTGTTTCGCCAGCTTGCTTTTGCGGATGGTGAGCACCTTGATGTCTTCCAGGATGATGTCGGCAAGGCTGCGGTAGAACCGGCGTGAGGTTTTGTTTATCCATCGCTCGTCCTTGTCGGGAAAGGCATTGCGGAGGTTGGTTTTGGTTACCTTCTTGCGGTAACCGGCCACATGATACAGCAGCACGTATATGATGTCGGCAAGGCCATGCAGCAGCCAGAAGGGGAGGAGCGATACCAGCCAGGCAACAGCATAGAATATATGGTAAGTAATCTTACGCATCCCAAAAGAGGTTGTCAGGAGAGCAAAGGTAATTTTAATTTTCGAACGGGGCAACAGTCGGTGCACCCTCCCCTGTCCCCTCCCTGCCGGCAGGAAGGGGTGAAGTCACGATCATTCACCATGAATCTCTCATCACTCCTTACCTGGGGTTTTCCCAGTACCTGTTCACATTGCTGCCCCAGGCGTCGGGATACTGGTCTTCGTCGAAGCTGTAAGGATCGTAGGTCCTTTTGTGGATCTCGACCTGCCAGCGGTGGTTGGCCGGCTCGCCGATGGCATCGGAGTGTACCAGTTGGAAGTCGTTGGTCACGATGTCTATGGTATAGAATACGAACTTGCGGTTGCGCTGCCCGTCGCCGAGGGTGTAATACTGCCAGATCTCGTAAGGGTAAGCGGCCGGCTCGTTGTAGCTCTCGGAGATGATGTTCGGCGGGCCGTACTTCAGGAATACCCTGCCGCGGTCGGTTTCGTAACCCTGGCGGTTGGGGGTGCTGTAGATGTAGTTGACCTTCCTCACCTGCTGGTAATAGTGGGTCCATGCGGCCTCGGGCATGATGTTGTCGCGGCCTTTCCAGAAGTTGAGGAGGTATTGCTTCAGGGTTTTGAGATCGGCATCAGCCATCTGCCTGCTGATGAATACCCTGTCGACCTCACTGGCGATAGGCAGGAGGTAGTGGATATATTTCCGCAGGGTGTCGGCGTTGTCGATCTTGTCGACAAAGGTGCCCTCGGTAT
>CAZHYA010000410.1:0-2237 GCA_964536525.1 uncultured Bacteroidales bacterium
GCCGAACAGGAACAGGCATGTTACCACGATGAGCGTGGTGCACGAGGTGATCAGCGTGCGCGACAGGGTCTGGTTGATGGCGATGTTGATGGTCCTGCCCAGGGTGTCGCCCACCTTGGCGTACAGGTTCTCACGGATGCGGTCGAAGACGATGATGGTGTCGTTGAGCGAGTAGCCCACGATGGTCAGCAGCGCGGCCACGATGGTCAGGTCGAACTCCTTGCCCAGCACCGAGAACAGGCCCACGGTGATGAGCACGTCGTGTATGAGGGCCACCACGGCCCCCAGGGCATAGTTGAGTTTCAATTTCCAGCACAGCCCCAGGGTGATGGCAAGGGCGGCAAGGGCCATGAGCAGCCAGGGCAGTATTTCCCTGAAGGTAAGGGGGGCGCCCAGGGGTGGCTTGATGGCCTTGATGGCCTGACTGGTATCCACTTCCATGGTATGCACCCTGAGGTAGGAAGGCATGGTGGATACCTCTGCAAAAACAGTGTCGTCGACAGGCTGGTAGCGGAACTTCATCGGCGGGATCCTGTAATATCCCGAATCAAAGGAGGTAATGGTGATCGACTGCAACATGTTGACCAGATGGCCTGATTTGCTGATGACAGTGTCGACAGCCGACTGGCTGATGATCTCCACCTTATCGGTGAGCGTGTCTTTCTGGAACGGCCACAGCACCCTGTAATCGAGCGGCATCGTGAATTCGATGTTCAGACTGATCTGATCGCCGATCAGGATATCGGAGGTGTCGAGCCTGGCAACGGCAGTGACTTCCTGGGAATAAACGCCGTTATTCAGCAGCAGCAGTATTATTGATATGTTGATGATCTTCTTCATGTTGATCACATCCTCGACTCCCTGATCTTAAACACGCCAACCAGGGGTTTTACATAGTCCTGGTTCGTGCTGATGCTGACCATGTCGGTCCTGCTTTTCTTGAACAGCGTAAAAAGGTGTTGTTCCTGGTTGCGCCACCATTCATTGTAGTTTAACCGTGTCCTGGTAATGGCGGTGTCGACCCAGGTATACCTGCCGCTTTCCTTATTGAATATCCTGATGAGCCCGACATTCGGCAGGCTTGTTTCGCTTTCGTCGTAAATGCGCACGGCTACCATGTCATGCTTGTTGCCGGCGATCCGCAGTGCTTCGTCGAAGCCTGTGTCGAGAAAATCGGAAATGATAAAGGCCGTACATCGTTTTTTTATGGCATTGGTAAGGTAGCGGAGGGCTTCGCCAATATCGGTTTTCTGGCTCTCGGGCCTGAAATCGACCAGCTCCCTGATGATCCTGAGGATGTGTGTGGTGCCTTTTTTTGGTGGGATGAATTTTTCAACCCGGTCGCTGAAAAATATAACGCCAACCTTGTCGTTGTTGTTGATGGCCGAGAAAGCCAGCACTGCAGCGATCTCGGTCATCTGGTCTTCCTTGAGCTGGTTTCTGCTGCCGTATTCGTTGGATCCGCTGACATCGATGAGCAGCATCACGGTCATCTCCCTTTCTTCCTCAAAGATCTTAATATACGGATGGTTGAACCTGGCCGTAACATTCCAGTCGATGTTCCTGATATCATCGCCGTACTGGTATTCGCGCACTTCGCTGAATGCCATGCCCCGTCCCTTGAAGGCACTGTGGTAGTGCCCCGTAAAGATCTGGTTCGACAGCCCGCGGGTCTTGATCTCTATCTTTCTGACCTTTTTTATGATATCACTGGTTTCCAATTCGTGTATTTTTCGGTGTTAACCATGCTGGCCTTTATGCATTAAGGCACTTCAACGGTGTTGAGGATTTCGCTGATGATATCTTCCGTTGTCACGTTCTCGGCTTCTGCCTCGTAGGTGAGGCCGATCCTGTGGCGCAGCACATCATGTGCCACAGCCCTGATGTCCTCGGGGATCACGTAGCCGCGCCGCTTGATAAACGCGAAGGCTTTGGCTGCCAGGGCAAGGTTGATGCTGGCACGGGGAGAGGCCCCGTAACTGATCATCGACACAAATCGGGGAAGCTTATAATCGGCAGGGAACCTGGATGAGAAAACGATGTCGGTAATATAGTTTTCGATCTTCTCGTCGAGATATACCTCCCGCACGATATTCCTTGCCTTGATAATATCCTTTGGCTTGAGTATCGGACTGGTTACCGGGAAGGTACCCCTGATATTTTGTCTCAGGATCAGTTTTTCCTCTTCCTTGCCGGGATAACCGATCACGATCTTAAGCATGAACCTGTCGACCTGT
>CAZHYA010000411.1:0-2232 GCA_964536525.1 uncultured Bacteroidales bacterium
GAACTGGGGCTGCTGCCCAACAGGGAGGCTGCCATGGCCGAATACGACGGCTTTATCCGCAACGGGCTGATGACACAGCTCACCCGTATACAGCCGGGCAAGAACATCGAACAGGCCCACATGCGCAACCGCCAGCTCATCAGCAAATGGTGCTATGAGAAAGGGATGGACGACAAGGTGATCGAAAAGTTCGAAAAGGAAGGCAAGACGTATTTCAGGATCAACGACTACGACAAGCTGAACACCCTACTCGGTGAGCTGCTGGCAGAAGTGCAGCGCATCAAGTCGGAAGGCGACTATGAAGCCGGGAAAGCCCTTGTAGAAACCTACGCCGTGAAGGTCGACCCGGAACTGCATGCCGAAGTGCTCGAAAGGTATGCCCGCCTGAACCTCGCCCCCTACGGCGGATTCATCAACCCGCTGCTGGTGCCCGTCTATGACGGTGAAGACATCGTCGACATCAGGATCGGGTACCCCGATGACTTTACGGACCAGATGATGCGCTACGCGAAAGAGTATTCATACCTGCCGACGTACAATTAAGGGACTGGGGACTGGGGAGTTTTGAGTTTTAATTCACCACTCATCACTAATCTCTGGCCTTTAATCTCTCATTTTTATTATTCCGTCACTACAAAGTGCCTGGGGATGTCGTATTGCCATTCTTTCATGGCGAACTCGGTGTTGGTGAGGATCTCATCGAGCAGGTGCTGGGGGATCGAATATTTGTTTCGCTCGTAGCCCTTTCTTGATTCGGCATAGCTGGTGATCCCCGGCTTTGCAACGTCCCAGCCTTTCCAACCGAAAGCCTCGTAAATGTCGCCGATCTTTTTCAGCGGATCAGCAATAAGATCATCGTAACCGATTTCAACCAGGTTTCCTGCAGGCACCATGGCACGGGTGTCGAGGTATCGTTTCATCAATCGATCATAGAGGGTATAGATATCCTTGTTCACCTCCTGGTAGTCGACCTTATGGAGGGTCAGCCCGGGTGTCATCTTTTCGAAGAAGTTCCGGGTGGAGAGGATCACTTCCACAGGGTTACGGTGGATATAGATGAAGCGGGCATCGGGGAACATTTCCAGCAGCATGGGGATGCGGCCGGTGTTGACGGGGTTCTTCGACAGGAAGCGGGTCTTCCCCGAATGGATCATGGCCTTGCCGATCACCCGCCGGTAATCCGCCATGAAGTCGTCGCGGGCATTGGCTTTCGAATGTTCGAAGGTGAGGAACTTATCATAATACGGCATGATCAGTTCGGGAAAATACCAGAAGAAATAGAAGCTGGCAGGATGGCGTGCCGCGAGAGCAAACTCTTCCTCCTGGGGGTAGTCGGTGCCCAGCTTCACATTGTCGCCCTTACGGTTGATGGGGATCAGCATCTTCATGATGTTGCGGAAGATGAACCTGCTGCCCGCGGCCAGCGTCTGATCGGGAAATACACTCTGGTAGGTGGTGACGAAAGCGGCATCGGGATCCTCGCAGAGGAGGTTGTGCAGGAAGGTGGTGCCGCTGCGCCAGTGCCCGAGGATAAATACCGGTGGTTCTTCCAGCCTGACCCTGTCGGCCCTGTTGTCGAAGGCCAGCTTCTCGTAGATCCTGAACGGCACGCCAATGAGGCTGATGAGGGAGATGACCAGCGCCCTGCCAAGGTACCCCCTGTCGACACCATGCCGGTGCAGGAGCTTCATCAGGAGCGGGAAATTGTATCCTACCGCCGGTGGCAGGTAAAGTCGAAAACTTTGTCGGATGTAGGTGGTCTTTCCCTTCATGGGGCTAAATTAAAAAATCCTGTCTGTTTGACAAGCAGGATTTTTCAAGGTTGCCAACCTTATTAGGGTTGCCAACCCTAATAAGGTTGGCAACCCTCTTAAATCTCCTCAGTATCAACGATCTTCGCCAGCAGGTCGGCATAGGGCACCGTCAGATATTTCTTTCCTTCAAATTCGATCTCGGTGCCCGAAAACTTCTTGAACACCACGGTGTCGCCGATGGCGATCTCGCAGTTCTCGATATTGCTCAGGGAAACGACCTTTGCGAACATGGGCTTTTCCTTTGCCGTGTCGGGGATGATGATGCCCCCGGAGGTGGTCTGCTCTTTCTTGTCGTCGGTGATGTCGAGGATCACATTCTGGTTCAATGGTTGGAGTTCTTTCATGATTTTTGATTTATTTAATATTATATTTAAGTCTTTTTATTATCCGGATGCCGGATGCCGGATGCCGGATGCCT
>CAZHYA010000412.1:0-2223 GCA_964536525.1 uncultured Bacteroidales bacterium
GAGGTGAACACGAGGTCGGCCGTGTACACTTCACCGGCCTGTGTGCCGGCTGCGTTGAAGTTCGTCGGCACGTTGTCGAGACCGCCGCCCGGGGCAACGATGTTCTCATAATAGTCGAGCGTCAGCCAGTTGCCTGCTCCGCCACCGCTTCCGGGGAAGCCGAAGGCTGCGACCTGTGAGCCGGGTACCGGACCCAGGTAGGTTGTGGCACCCGTGGCCGGGTCAAGGGCGCGAAGCTCCGGACCTGCTGATAAGTTGTAGGCTGAAAGATAGATCACATCGTCGTTCGGGTTCCAGTTTCCGCCCTGCCCGTAGTTGGCATCAAAGCCAAGTGAGCCGAGCAGCGTGGTGGTACCCGTAGACTTGTCGATCAAATAGGAATTGTCGTTGACAATACACCAGCCATACATCTGGCCGGTGCCGTCGATGGCAATGTCGATCAGGCCAGGGGCAACCGAAATGTTCGGGCCGATCTGGGTGATGGCACCCGTTGCGGGGTCCAGCGTCCCGATGAAGGAGGCCGAGATGTTGGTACCGCAAACATAGATCGTGCCGGAGGTCCTGTCGGTGGCCATACCCGTGATGTCCATACCGGCGGGGTTGCCGCTGAAACCACCAATAGTGGTGGAAGCACCCGTGGTAACATTCACTTCATAGAGGGTCGTGCCCCAGTTACCGGCAACGTACATCATTTCAAAGTCGCCGTTGGGGAAATCACCGGAAGCGGCTGAAGCAACCGTCGCGCCGATCATGGTCGTACCGTAGGTTTCCATGTCCATCTGGTAGAGGGTGGCGCTTCCTGCATCAAAGAGGTAGCCGTAATTGTCGGCTGTGATGCCGTCGAGATACACCGGGTTGGTGCTGGACGGCATCGGTCCGTTGGCAGGGGCTGCCTTAACCGAAGGTGCTGCCGAGCTGGCGGGGACCGTGCCGGTGAAGGCAGGTACGCTCACGCCTGATGCCGGGCCGTCGGTGATCGGATAGACCACCTGGGCACTCCAGGTCAGGGGACCGTCGCCGTTGTTCAGTATACCCGTGGAAGTGGTGAAATATTCTTCCGGGTTGAGGGTATAGGTGTGCTGTGTCGGCGAGATGATCATGTTGGGAGCGGTGAGGATGAAATCCTGCTGCACGCTGCCACCTGAGGGTACGAACACTGTGTGGGTGATGACATTGTAGCCGGCCTTCACGGCGGTCACATCCTGGTTGCCAGCTTCTGAACCAATAAGTTCGTAATACCCATCAGGACCGGTTGTGGTAACCATGCTGAGGGCTTCGATGCCTACCGTAGCACCGGCAATGGTGAGGCCGCCGCCATTGAAGACGTAGCCATAAACGTCACCCGGAGCTTCGGGAAGGTTCACATAGACATTGTCTAATGCAAAACCCCAGGCGTAAGTTCCACCTTCTGTCGAATAATAGAATTCGAGGTAAACATTGCTGGGATCTGCAAAACCAGTTGCATTGATCACATAGCTTGCATGGACACCTCCGGAGGGGTCGTCAGTTCCCTGCGACCAGAGGGTGACCTCAAGGTTGGCAGGTGAAGAACCTCCCGAATAAACCCTGCAGGCACCGAATCCGTCGCCGGCAAAGTCCTGAAAGTTCCTGTCGTAGCTGATCTCAACAGCCACACCGCCCGTCATATCAAGTGATGGGGTGAATAAACCCACATCAAAGACGGAGGTATTGTAATGGTCACTATTGGCCACGGCATAGTACCCGTCGGCGTTCGGAGGTGTGTAGCCGAAGCCGGGAATAGCAGGAACATAATTCCAGAATCCTGAACCACTGTACTGGATCTGGAACCAGGTCCCTGGGATCCCTGAGCCGAAGTCCTCGTCAAGGAGCAATGCCTTGCTTCCACGGTTGCCCGTGGGGGCGGCAAAGTTCTCGACCGGGGCTTCCTGCTTCACGACAACGCTGTTGTCGTAAGCGATCTTCTGCTCAAGAGTCATTTTGTTTGCACCGGATTGCCCGAATGCAAACGTGATCGATGATACCAAAAGCATCACCAATCCAATAAACTTTGTAGCATTTTTCATAAGGAAATAGTAATTAAGTTAATAAATGGTTTGGTTAAAATTTGAATTTCTGATTCACGTTATAAGGGGGCAAAGATATAATTTTCCTGTAGAAACAAAAATATATTAACAATAAATTATAACAAAGGGGCGCCGCTGTTGCGGCGCCCCTGGCTTATTCCATTCCGCCCGGGCCCCG
>CAZHYA010000413.1:0-2219 GCA_964536525.1 uncultured Bacteroidales bacterium
GCACGATCGCTCAGGATGAAAGCAGTTTCGGCATTAAATTCTCGGGCTTCGTTAAAACAGATATTTTCTGGGATTCGAGGCAGACCGTGGCTGCCCGGGAGGGACATTTCCTCCTTTACCCTGCCAATGAAAAGCTTGACGTTGAAGGCAACGACATCAATGCAAAATCAAACTTCAACATGCTCTCGATACAGACGAGGCTGCGTGGCACCATCACTGCCCCTGATGCGTTAGGGGCCAAGACGTCGGGGGTGATCGAAGGGGCGTTCTTTGGCCACACCAACGGCGACATCAACGGTTTCAGGCTCCGCCATGCTTTCGTAAAACTTAGCTGGACAAAGACCGAATTGCTGGTGGGGCAGTTCTGGCACCCTGCCTTTGTCACCTACTGTTTCCCCGGCACGGTATCCTTCAACACCGGTGCACCTTTTGTGCCCTTCACCAGGAACCCGCAGGTGAGGGTAACACAGAAACTAGGGAAATTCAACCTGATGTTCACGGCCCTTACACAGCTTGACTTCTTAAGCACGGGTCCCGAAGGCGAGTCCAGGCAGTACCTTCGCAACAGTGCCGTGCCTGCCCTCAACTTCCGCTTCGAATACAGGAACATCAATGCAGCCGACAACAGGGAATTCCTGATCGGGGCCAGTGTGAACTACAAGATGCTGACTCCCCGCCTGGTTACCGACAGCGGCTACAAGACCACCAAAACGGTCGGTTCAATCTCTGAAACATTTTATGTTAAGCTGGCCCTGCCCAAGCTTACGTTTAAGCTGCAAGGTATCTATGCACAGGATCCATACAACTGGGTGATGATCGGGGGGTATGCGGTTGAAGGCATTGAGGATCCCTTGAAGGATTACCGGAACTACGCCCCCATCACCACGGCCTCGGCCTGGCTCGACGTACATACAAATGGCAAACACTGGCAGGTGGGGCTGCTGGCCGGATACTCGCAGAACATGGGTGCCGGCAAGGATATCAGCGGCCCGGTATACCAGCGCGGTGCCAATATCGCATACCTCTACAGGATATCCCCACGCTTCATTTATAATGCAGGCCGTTTCAGGATTGCACCCGAGATCGAATACACCGTGGCTGCCTACGGCAAGACCATAGCGGCCGACGGCCTGGTAAAGGACACCAAGGAAATCGGGAATTTACGTTTACTGCTGGGTGTATATTTATTCTTTTAGTAAGGGTTTATAACTTGAACTGTCAACCGGCAACATCTGCAAATAAGATAGATAACCACAAATAATTATTCAATAATCAAATTTATAACCACTATGAAAAACAAGATCACCAGTATGATGGAGTATTACCAGAAATACCAGGAAAGCGTTGATAATCCTGAAGGTTTCTGGGGAAATATTGCAGAAGACTACATCTGGAGAAAGAAATGGGACAAGGTCCTGGAATGGAACTTTACGGAGCCCAATGTGAATTGGTTCGTGAACGGTAAGCTGAATATCACAGAGAATATCTTTGAGCGGAACCTCCCTCACCGGAAGGACCAGACCGCACTCCTGTGGGAACCCAACGATCCGAAGGAGGAAGTCATTAAGATCACCTATGGCGAGCTTTTCGAGAAAGTATGCCAGTTCGCCAATGCGCTGAAGAGCATAGGGGTAAAGAAAGGCGACAGGGTTGCCCTTTATCTGCCGATGATCATCGAACTGCCTATTGCCATGCTGGCCTGTGCGAGGATCGGTGCGATCCATTCGATCGTATTTGCCGGTTTCTCGGCCAATGCACTGGCCGACCGCATCATCGACGCCACCTGCAACGTGGTGATCACTTCCGACGGTGCCCACCGTGGATCAAAGAACATCCCCCTGAAGGAAATCGTTGACGAGGCCGTGGCAAACTGCCCTTCCGTCGACAATGTGATCGTTTACAAGCATAACGGCACCGAAGTCAGCTGGGTTGAAGGACGCGACATCTGGTGGCACGAACTCATCGAAGGCAAGGACACCGTTTGCGAAGCGGAAGAGATGGATTCCGAAGACACCCTCTTCATCCTTTATACTTCTGGCTCGACCGGAAAGCCCAAGGGGGTATTGCATACCATCGGCGGCTATATGGTTTATGCCGAATACACCTTCAAGAATGTGTTCCAGTATGATGAGGGCGACATCTTCTGGTGTACCGCCGACATTGGTTGGGTGACCGGCCATACCTACATCGTTTACGGGCCCCTGCTCACCGGTGCCGTA
>CAZHYA010000414.1:0-2195 GCA_964536525.1 uncultured Bacteroidales bacterium
GTTGTTCTGCCGGGTGAGTGGAAGGGTAAAGCCCGCACCGAACAGTCCGGTGAGGCGCTTTTCGGCTTTCGACAGGGTGCCGGCCACCGAACTCATGCCCATCCCGCCCCAAACTTCAACGATAGGTGAGGGAAGGTCCTTCTTTTGTTTTTCCTTCTTTTGCTTTTCCTGTGCAATACCGGCGGGGATGCACAGGCCGAGGATGAAGAGCAGGAGGAGTATCTTTTTCATCAGTATTGTCTTTAGCTTTTCATTAAGACCATCTTACCCTTTCCGGGATGCCTGCAAAGGTAGTTTAATTTGGGATAACGGGGGTCCCTTCAGTCCCGGCCCGCGAACAGGATGCTGCCGCCGTCGAACAGGGGACCGTCGTAAAGCTCACGGATGCCAATTCCAAGCGAGGTAAGGTACTGCTGCACCTTTGTTCCTTCCCGGTAGTGCCTCAGCGAGCCGAGGATGAATACCTCCTGGCCCGTGATGCCGCAGCACCCGCCGAAGAAACCGTGTTTGAATCCGGGCAGGATGATCCCTTCGGGCGCCACGTACAGGCAGTCCCTGCCGAAGTTGTCGAGCACCCGTTTCACCTTTATGTCGGAGGTGATGAAATGCTCCTGGTCGAGGGCCAGCAGGTTGCAGCGGGTGTAACCCTGGTCGACATGGATGAGGTCGTCGTCAGCGGCCAGGCGGGTGATCACGGCATCGGTGTTCCTGAAGTTGTGGATCAGGAGCCCGGGCAGCCATACTGCATTGTAGGCCGACGAGGCAGGATATTTGTCACCCACCGGCTGTTCGCCAAACACCACCTCCACCCCTTCATCATGCAAAGCATCTATATAGCTTTCGGGGGTGTTCGGGGCCGTCACCATCGTCCGGCCCATGGGGAGGAAGAAGATATCGGGATGGCCGGAGATGGCCTCATAGGTGATGCCTTCCGTGGCCAGCCCAAGCAGCTTCCCGTACCGGCCCAGCGCCTCCTTTGCTTCCTGCGGGATCCTGTGGTCAGCGATGATCAGCATGGTATGTTCGTCCTGTCAGGGTTTCGTCGCGTAAAAATACCACGGTATCGTAGTTTTTCAGCAATGCTTTCTTGTTTTTCGCGGCGTAGCCGATGGCGAAGTTGTATTGCCCCGGCGAGGTGCGGATCTCCAGGTGGCGGTGCCCCGTACTTTTCATGAGCGGGGCCAGCGCCTCGGCCCAGATCGCGGTCATGACCAGCTCGCGGAAGGCCACATGGAAGGGGCCGGCCACCAGCTCTTCGCCGCCCAGCAATGCCTCTGAAGGGTGCAGGCCGATCCGGATCACGTTCACTCCCCCGGCTTCGAGGACCTTGTAAACTTCCGCCGTCCGGCTTACCGCATCATCCATGTTGAGTGCCGGGTACCGGCCTTCATGGTAAAGCTTTTCCAGTGCCGTGCCCCTGATCACCAGGGTGGGATAGATCCGGGCATCGTCGGCCCCCAGCTCAACGAAAGCCCCGGCGGTTTCCAGGTCGTGCCGCCGGCTGTCGCCCGGGAGCCCGATCATCATCTGGAGTCCCAGCCGCAGGTGTGCATTCCGGATCATCGCCGAGGCCCTGAGGGTGTCGGAAGCGGTATGCCCGCGATGGCTGGCCAGGAGTACCTCGTCGGCCATCGACTGTGCGCCGAGTTCGACGGTGGTGACGTGGTACTTCTTCAGCAGTCGGATCACCGGTTCGCTGATGTAGTCGGGCCGTGTCGACAGCCGGATGCCGTCAACCTTTCCGGGCGTGAGGTATGCTGCGGCCACGGCAAGGTATTCCTCCTGCAGGCCCGGGTCTATGCCCGTGAAGTTGCCGCCGAAGAACCCGATCTCGACCACCTTTCTCCTTTTGGGGAAAGAGGCCAGGTGCCGTTCGATGATGTCGCGGACCGCTTCCGGGGCAGGCATGTCCGCGATGCCGGTGATCTTGTGCTGGTCGCAGTAGATACAGCGGAACGGGCAGGCCAGTTCGGGGATGAACACGGGGATGGTATAGTGCTTGATCTTCACGGGCGGTGGATGTTATGGCTAAGGTAGGGATAAAAAGGTTCGGGGGACGAGGTACGGGGAACGAGGTAAAATTATTGGCTGAAATAAAAATAATATTATCTTTGCACCCTCAAAGGGGCATTAGCTCAGCTGGCTAGAGCGTTTGACTGGCAGTCAAGAGGTCATCGGTTCGACTCCGATATGCT
>CAZHYA010000415.1:0-2185 GCA_964536525.1 uncultured Bacteroidales bacterium
CCGTAAAGGGCTACTGTACCGGCTACAACGACACGGATGTGATCCTGGAAAAAGGCTCATTGGTGAAGTAGATAAAACTATGTGATGCTTTGTTTGTTTATTATGATTGTAAATCATAAAAACGTTTAAGCATGAAAACAAAAATGAGTGTGATGATAATGGCCGTGCTGGTCTCGTTTGGCGTTATGGGCCAGAACTACGTGACCAAGAACGGGCATATCAAATTTTATTCGGAAACGCCTATCGAAACGATAGAAGCGCACAATTATGCCGTGAATTCGGCTTTGAACCCGAATTCGGGCGACTTTGTCTTCAAGGTGCTCATCAAATCCTTTGAATTTGAGAAGGCCCTGATGCAGGAGCATTTCAACGAGAATTACATGGAGTCGGACAAGTATCCCAATGCCATGTTCAAGGGGATGGTGATCAACGCTGGAGACATTGACTTTACAAAAGAAGGCACCTACGAGGCTATGGTGAAAGGCGACCTTACGATCCATGGGGTGACAAAACCAGTGGAGGAGAAAGGAACTTTTACCGTTAAGGATGGAAAGATCCAGGGAACCAGCGTGTTTAACGTGCTGCTGGAGGATTATGAGATCAAGGTGCCCGGAGCTGTGAAGAAACAAATCTCCGAAAGCATTGAAGTAACTGTTGATGTAATGCTGGAGGAGGTTAAACCATAACCTCACATGATCAGAAAAAACATCATCCTGTGCCTGGCCATTTCCCTTTTGGCCACGGCACGGGTTTCTTCCCAGGATGACCTGATGGACTTGTTCGGGGAGGAAGAACCCATAACAGAATTCGCCTATGCCACCTTCAAAACCACGCGCATCTGCGTGGGGCAGTCCATCGAAAACCCGCCCAACGGCAACCTGATATTTATCGTATCCCACCACTTTGGTGCCGTCAACCAGGGCTTTCAGGAATTCTTCGGCCTCGACCAGGCCACCACACGCATCGGTTTCGAGTACGGGGTGAACGACTGGCTCGCACTGGGCATCGGCCGCAGCACGATGAACAAGACCTTCGACGGGTTCATGAAGGTTAAACTGCTTCGCCAGAGCAGCGGGGCCAGGAACATGCCCCTTTCGGTGTCCTATTTCGGCAGTACGGCCATCAACGGCCTGAAATGGCAGGATCCCGACCGCAAGAACTACTTCACCTCGAGGATGTCGTACGCCCACCAGCTGCTTATCGCCCGTAAGTTCAGCAATGCCCTCTCGCTCCAGCTTATGCCCACACTGATCCACCGCAACCTGGTGGCCAGGGAGATTGACGAGAACGATGTGTTTGCGATCGGTGCCGGCGGCAGGGCCAAGATCTCAAACCGGGTTTCGATTAATGCAGAGTATTATTATCTCCTGCCGGGACAAACGGCCGACGATTTTTACAATACCTTCACCATCGGTTTCGATATAGAGACGGGTGGCCATGTATTCCAGCTTTTTGCCACCAACGCCCGCGGGGCCATCGAACCCTATTATATCGCCCAGAGCGGCGGATCATGGCTCAACGGCGACATCCACATCGGGTTCAACATCACCCGGGTGTTCACCATTAAGCGCTGAGGCGGACTGGGTCTTTTCCGCAATATTTTTATGCCGGTAGTGAGTATTGAGATTTGAGCACTGAGATCTCCTTCGTAATACCGTGTGCGTGATACCTGGTAAATTTAAGGCTAAAACCGGATATATCAGGTCGAATAGGTATGCACGCTCGACTGGGCCGATGGGAGGTAGTTGATCCCGAACCAGCAGATCAGGAGCACGACAAATGCCAGGGCTACGATCCAGAGGGCGGTTTTATGTGCGTGCTTTTTCCGGAGCCTGTAATGGATATACAAAAGATAAGCCAGCCAGGTGAGGAAGGCCAGGATCTCCCCCGGCTCGCCGGTCCAGTGATGGCCCCACGCCTCCTTGGCCCAGAGCGCACCGAAGAGCAGTCCGAAGGTCAGGAAGGCGAAGCCGATATAAACGATGTTGTCGGCCATGAGCATCACCCGGTCGACGAACCTGCCCCGGTAAAGGAGATAGAGGCCCCATACGCCAATGAGCGAAGAAAAGCCCAGGAAGGCATAGCCAATGATATAGACCACCACATGGGGGATGAACCAGGGACTTTGTAAGGCCGGCATGAGGGTCTTGTCGAAAGTATCGGGATTGAGGTAGTTGAGAAAAAG
>CAZHYA010000416.1:0-684 GCA_964536525.1 uncultured Bacteroidales bacterium
TTCTTCGAAAGCGCAGCGCCCACCGCCACCGACAACCCCTGTCCCAGCGATCCGGTGGAAATCCTTATACCCGGCAGGCCCTTGTCGGTACTGGGGTGCCCCTGCAGCCGCATGCCAAGCTTGCGGAAGGTGGCCAGCTCGTCGACGGGAAAATAGCCCGACCGCGCCAGCACACTGTAATACACGGGAGAGAGGTGCCCGTTTGACAGGATGAAAATGTCCTCCCCATGGCCGTCCATGCTGAAGTTTTCAGGCTTATGGTCCATGACCTTGAAAAACAGTGCGACAAGATAATCGGCCGCGCCAAGAGAACCCCCGGGATGCCCGGAAGAAGCCCCGTGGACCATACGGATGATATCCCTTCTGACCTGTGAGGCAATATTTTTCAGGTGTTCAGTATCAGGCATGCGCTTTTTGTTTGTTCAAAACTAAGGCAATTTCGCATTGGCCATCACGATAAATATCAACATTTCTTAACATTTTATCAAGATGCAGACGGCAGTGGCTAAATATCATAAGTTGCCGGATGCCATCACGATGATATGGCGGCCGGAACGGTAAAGCGTGCAGAAAGAATATTTGCTATTTTTGCTGCTTAAATCCAATCGGATGGGCCACAGGACAACATTGCTGACAGTGATCTTTTTCCTCAGGATAGGACAGTCTATTTTGATCCGGGTGCCT
>CAZHYA010000416.1:694-2182 GCA_964536525.1 uncultured Bacteroidales bacterium
ATCTTTTTCCTCTTGCTTCCGCTCGCAGGCCTGGCACAGGCAGGGGACAGCGAGCAGGCGTGGGTGGATTCCGTTTTTAATTCGCTCAGCCCGGAAGAAAGGATCGCCCAGCTGATGGTGGTCAGGGCCAACGAGCCCGGCAAGGACTATTTCCCGCAGGTAGAGAAGTACATCAGTGAATACAATATCGGTGGCGTGTGCTTTTTCAGGAACCATCCCACGGCCCAGGCCAGGGCGACGAACATCTGGCAGTCGATCGCCAAAACGCCTCTTCTCGTGAGCATGGATGCAGAGTGGGGCCCCGGCATGCGGCTCGACAGCGCGACGGTGTTCCCTTACCAGATGACCCTTGGGGCCATACAGGACAACGGCCTCATCTACCAGATGGGCGCCATCATCGCCGGGCAATGCAGCAGGCTGGGCATACACATGAACTTTGCCCCCGTGGTCGACATCAACTCCAACCCTGCCAACCCGGTGATCGGGGTACGTTCGTTCGGGCAGGACCGCGACAACGTAATGCTTAAGGGCATAGCCTACATGCAGGGGTTGCAGGATCATGGCATCATAGCCACGGCCAAGCATTTCCCCGGCCATGGCGATACGGAGACCGACTCGCACAAGGACCTGCCGGTGATCGCCCATTCGCGCGAAAGGCTCGACAGCATCGAATTATTCCCTTTCCGGCATCTCATCAACCACGGCCTTGGCGGCATCATGATCGCACACCTGTACATTCCCGCCTATGAGAAAGAGGCAGGTGTCGCATCAACACTCTCGCCCGGCATTGTCGACGGACTGCTGAAAGGCGACATGGGGTTCGAGGGGCTGATCGTCACCGACGCGCTCGATATGAAGGGGGTTACGAAGTACCACAAGCCCGGAGCCATCGAGGTGAAGGCCGTGCAGGCAGGCAACGACATCCTGCTGCTGCCGGCCGACGTCCCCAGGGCGGTGAAAGCGTTGAAACAGGCCGTAGCTTCCGGCACGCTCAGCATGGACGTGATCGACGCGCGATGCAGGAAAGTGCTGGCTGCAAAATACCGTGCCGGCCTCCACCACCTGCAGCCTGTTGAAACCAGCGGGCTCACCAACGATATCGACGGCCCGCGTGCGCAGGCCCTCAACAGGCTGCTCTACGAATCGTCGGTCACGCTGCTGAGGAACGAAAACGGGCTGATACCCATCGCAAGGCCCGATACGCTCAACATTGCCTATGTCTCCACCTGCGCCGGCACGGAAGAAGACCGCTTCGGCGAAATGCTCAGCCTGTATGCTCCGGTAAAGAGGTATTCTTTTCCCGGCGATGGCGGGAAAAAAGAGGTCGACGAACTCAAAAAGCTGCTGGCCGGCCACAACCTCGTGATCGTGGGGGTACAGAACACCAGCATCCATGCATCCCAGGGTTACGGCATCACCGGGCCCACCTGGGCTTTCATCCGGGAGCTGGCCCGTGAGAAGACGATGATCCTCGATCTCTTTGCCAGC
>CAZHYA010000417.1:0-2176 GCA_964536525.1 uncultured Bacteroidales bacterium
GGCATGTTCCTGGAATGCGGTGATGAAGATGATGCGGAAATCGATCCTGTCGAGTTGCTCCAGCAGGTCGAAACCGGTGCCGTCGTTCATTTTGATATCCAGCAGGACCAGGTCGGGGTGCAGGGCCGCAATCTTTTGCCTGGCTTCCCTTACGCTGCCGGCCTGCCCGATCACGACAGCCCCCGCACAATAGCTGTCCACGATCCCGGCAATCATGTTGCGGATATTGGTCTCATCGTCGACGATCAGGATGCGGAGCATAGGCAGTGGTTGATATCAAAGTATAATCGTTTTTAAATATATAACTAATTTTCTTTCGTACGGGAAAACGGGAAAATAAAAATCAGGGACTGGATGCTGGATACTGGATCCTGGATACTGGGGACTGGATACTGGATACTGGATACTGGATGCCGGATGTCCCGAAAAACCAGAAATCTTCGATTTCATTGTTTTTCGTGGATCCTCGATCCTGGGAACCAGGAATCGGGACCGGATACCGGATGAGGCCGGGTTCAAATAAAAAAGCCAGCCACTTTCGTGACGGGCTTTTGTGTTGTGAACCCGGAGGAATTCGAATCCCCAACCTCCTGATCCGTAGTCAGGTGCTCTATCCAGTTAAGCTACGGGTCCGTGCTATGCAACATGTTTGCAAGGCGGATGCAAAAATACTAAAAATTCTGCAACTTCATGCATTATAAATAGAATTAGTAACATGGGGCTTCTTGAAAAAAAAATATCAAAAAGCAGGCGGAAAGATTTTATGAAATTCTCAAACGACAAAGTTTGTCATCTGTGTTCTTATTTATTTACTCGTTTGTTTTCCTTAAATAATACCACCTCCAACGATCAGACGTAAAGCTGACACTATTAAAACTATTCCATTGAGTGTCAAACCACCTGTATTTTTACTAAAAATCCCAATAATCAATCCTAATAAAGCAATAGGAATTACTATCCAATTTAGCATACCAAATAAAGGGATAAGCCCAAATAACATGATAATAAGGGCTATAATCCCTATTATTTTACTTACTACATTCATAAACCAGAACCTAAAAATGCGCTCAGGGCATAAAAACTAACCTGACATAATTATAATGATTATTCCAGGACATTTTTCAGTCCATGACCGATTATCTTTGCCTTACAGGCACACTGACACCTGACTGGTAGAGCAACTACCAGCTTGGCATTGTTTCTTCTGAAGAACTACTGCTTCTTCAGCAAGTCCCTGATCTCGCCAAGCAGCTTCTCTTCGGCGGAAGGTTCGGGTGGGGCGGCAGGGGCTTCTTCCGCCTTCTTTTCCATCTTTGCCTTCATATTATTGTATCCCTTCACCAGCAGGAAGATGGCAAAGGCCACGATGAGGAAGGTGATGATGGTGTTGATGAACAAGCCATAATAAATGGCCACTTCGGCCGCACCATCGCCGGCTCCTGCCATGGTTTCAGCCACCTCCGGCTGGATCACCACCTTGAGCCCGCTGAAATCGACGCCGCCCAGCAGGTAGCCGATCGGGGGCATAATGATGTGGTCGACAAGCGATTTTACAATGGCACCGAAATACAGGGCCATGATCAAGCCTACGGCCATCTCTACAACATTGCCCTTTGCAATGAATTTCTTGAATTCTTTCATGATCTTTGGTCTTTAGGTTAATAATAAGCGGTCCGAACTCCTATCCATGTCCGGAAGAACTTAGCAATAGTCTATGGTAAATGTAGAAAGAAAAAAGATAAAAACACAACGAAAAAATCATAGCCCCCTCAGCCATTCAGGCCTCAGCCCTGCACAGGAAGGATCATCAAGTGCGGCATCGATCTCCTTAATCATCCTTTGTTTGTCGCGCCCAAGCGTTCCTTTCAGGATCAGGTAATTGGAGGCATGATCGCTGCGGAAGACGGTCTGTTCCAGTTCGGTATGGGCAATAAAATTCCTTAACTCCCTTAAAAGGCCTGTTACATCGCAGGGCTCAAACTCCCCTTTGAACCGGCGCCTGAAATGCTCCAGTCCGTGCGGATAACTGAGCACCAACGTCGACAGGAATTCGGGCTCAACGGCATTTACCACTTTTGCCGAATTAACGGCATGCTGTTCGCTGTACTTCCTCCCCCCCAGCCCGTTAAGGATCATCACCGAGCTGCGGATCCCCGCCTTTTTCGAACGGAGCAGC
>CAZHYA010000418.1:0-2147 GCA_964536525.1 uncultured Bacteroidales bacterium
AATGATGCCCTTGCACTGGCCGGAAACCTGGGCTCTCCCTTCGACATCATCAGCATCGAACATGCTTTCGACAGCGTCGATGAAAGCCTGAAGCCGGTGTTCGGCGACCTGCCCTTCGACCTCACCGAAGAGAACGTCCAGGCCAGGCTGCGCGGGCTCATCCTCATGGCCATGTCGAACAAGTTCGGGTATATCCTGCTCAACACCTCCAACAAGAGCGAGGCGGCAGTCGGCTACGGCACCCTCTACGGCGACATGAACGGGGGCATCTCCGTGCTCGGCGATGTTTACAAGACCGAGGTGTACAGACTGGCGGAATACATTAACAGGGGAGGGGAGATCATTCCCGTAAACAGCATCACCAAGCCGCCCTCGGCCGAGCTCAGGCCCGGGCAGAAGGACAGCGACTCACTGCCCGAATACGATATGCTCGACGAGCTGCTATACCAGTATATTGAAAAACGAAAAGGGCCCAAAGAGCTGGTAGCCATGGGCTTTGAGAAGGCCATGGTCGACAGGGTGCTAAGGCTCGTAAATACCAGCGAATACAAGCGTTACCAGACACCACCCATGCTGAGGGTGTCGCCGAAGGCTTTCGGCATGGGCAGGAGAATGCCTATTGTGGCAAAGTACCTGTCGTGACTTTATACCTGTTCCACTGACTTTATCTCGGGGATGGCCTTGATCATCGCGCTTTCGATACCATTCTTAAGGGTCATGGTGCTGTAAGGGCAGGAGCCGCATGCGCCCTTCAGCCTCACGTTCACGCGCATGTCGTCGGTGAGTTCCACGAATTCAACATCGCCGCCGTCGTTCTGAAGGTAGGGACGGATCTGTTCCAGCACGTTGAGTACTTTTTGCCTGGTGGTTTCTTTATCGGTCTGATTCATTGTTTTTCGTTTTTTCCTGTCATTATAAATTCTTCAGCACCTTGTCGGTGTTCCTGGCCAGTTCCATAAAGGCCCTGGAAACCGGTGAGGCATCGTCGAGGGCGATGGGCGTGCCCTTGTCGCCCGAGTCGCAGATCCCCTGCACCAGCGGGATCTCGCCCAGCAGGGCAACGCCGGCTTTTTCGGCCAGCTTTTTCCCGCCTTCCTTCCCGAAGATGTAATATTTATTGTCGGGAAGCTCTGCCGGGGTAAAGTACGACATGTTCTCCACCAGCCCGAGGACGGGGATCCTGATCTTGTCGGTGTTGAACATGCTGATTGCCTTGCGGGCATCGGCCAGGGCCACCTCCTGCGGGGTGGTGGTCACGATGATGCCGCTGATCTTGAAGTCCTGTGCAAGCGTGAGCTGGATGTCGCCGGTACCCGGCGGAAGGTCGACCACGAGGTAGTCGAGCTCGCCCCAGTCGGTCTCGTTGAACAGCTGCTTCAGGGCGTTGGAGGCCATCGGCCCGCGCCAGATCAGCGCCTGCGAAGGATCCACGAAGAAGCCTATCGACAGCACCTTAACGCCGTATTTTTCCACCGGCACGATCCATTGCTGCCCGCCTTCTTCCTTTACGGTTGGTTTGGCAGCCACCACATCGAACATCATGGGGATGGAAGGGCCGTAGATGTCGGCGTCGATGATGCCTGTTCTGAACCCCTGGCGGGAAAGCGCCACGGCAAGGTTGGCCGCCACGGTCGACTTGCCCACGCCGCCCTTCCCGGAAGCAACGGCGACGATATATTTGATCTTTGACAGCGGATCGGAAGGGAAGCGGATCTCCACGTGAACATCGGCATCGGCATCCACATTGTTGATCACGGCACTGATGGCCGATTGCCTAACAATGTTCTCATTCTGTTCATCCCGTTCCGGGAAAAAGAGGGCAAAACTTACCTTGTTGCCTTCGACCCTGATGTCGCGTACCATGTCGAGGTTAACGATATTGTCGTGTTTCGGGAAATATAGCACCCCTTTCAGCGCTTCGAGGATATCTTCTTTCTTATAAGCCATTCGATTTGTATTTTGAGGATGCAAAGGTACAAATTTTCGGGGAAGTAATACCGTTTGCATTGGGATGAAGGTGACGGGGAAGAGGGGGGTAATTTTGAATTTTGAATTTTTATGCTTAATTTTTAATTAGACCTGAGATTTGAGACCATTGCTGTCCGGGATATTTCTAAGCAGCGAAAAACGCGTAATTGTTAGAACCG
>CAZHYA010000419.1:0-2141 GCA_964536525.1 uncultured Bacteroidales bacterium
GCCGGCATTCATCCCGTAGGGATGCCACGCCGATAGCAGCTATGAAACCGGAAGCTTTAGGCGCCCCGTAGGGGCGCGACAGGGCAACCGGAGCAGTCCGGCCTGGCCTTTTCATTTCGCTCCGCTCATAAAAAGGCGGTCTCACTAACTTTAGTCACTCTAGTCACTTTAGTCACTCAAAAAGATCCCTCTCCCGAAGTCTCGGGATCGGGATTAGTTCGACCTGGCCTTTTCATTTCGCTCCGCTCATAAAAAGGCGGTCTCACTAACTTTCTTCTTCCTGCGATTACAAACGAAAGAATTTTGTTTTATCTTTGCATCCCGAAATTGATGGTGGATGTAGCTCAGCTGGTTAGAGCACTGGATTGTGGTTCCAGGGGTCGTGGGTTCAAGTCCCATCTTCCACCCGTAAAAGCCCGCCTGGCGGGCTTTTTTTCGTTTACAGGGCCCATGGTTCCCTTTGTTTTTTTGAATGCGTGACTTTTGCTTCATAATGTCGTAACTTTGTTAAGATGTGAAACAAAACGAAAATTGTATGAAAGCGATAACACGAATATTGGGCATGCTGGCCTTTACCCTAATGATCTCTGCATGCTCAACGGTCAGGATCACGACCGACTACGACAAGACCGTTGATTTCAATGCCCTGAAGACCTTCGAATTCTACGGCTGGTCCGAGGAGAGCGACAAGATCATCAACGACCTTGAAAAGAAACGCATTGAAGCTGCTTTCAAGGATGAGTTCGAAAAGCGTGGCATCAGCTACGTCGAATCAGGAGGCGACATGATCGTTTCGCTGCATGTAATGACCCAGGAGAAGACCCAGTACAATGCCACCACCACCGGCCTCGGTTACGGCGGCTTTTATGGCTACGGACCGGGTTGGGGCTGGGGCCCCGGGATGGGCATGGGCATGGCCAGCACTACCGTGAATGAATACAAGTATACTGTAGGGACACTGGTGATCGATATCTACCATACCGGTGATGAGAAACTCGTATGGGAAGGCATTGCCACGGGTACGGTCGACGATAATCCGCAGAACAGGGAAAAGAACATTCCGAAGGTGGTTGCCAAAATCATGGCCTTATACCCCGTTGCACCTCCTGAAGCAAAGTAAAACTGAAGCACAGTTTTACAAGTCCCTGCTGGCGCGCCAGCGGTGAAGCGGGTCGGGAAATAAATTTTATTCCTCCGGCAGGACCTTCTCCTGCCCTGCAAAGAGTTTTTCGAAGAGCTTTGCTTTTGATCCGTCGAAGACGGTCCCTTCGTTGATGCTTGTCGTGATGTAATAGCCTGTGGCTGAATCGGCGGGAAATGCCTTCAGCATGGCCGGGTCAAAGGTAGTCCCTTCCACCTGCAGGGTGTATGCCGGTGTCATGGCACTGAGGTCGACGTCATCCACGAAACCCGAATTGTTGGCATGCGCAAGCCCTCGCAGGTAACGCACCGTCTTCATGGAGTCGACGGCCATCCCGTTGAGGGTCCACGGGTAAGCTTCAAGGTTCAATACCATCGACTTTTCCGGTCCGGTGATGGTCACCTTGCTGATGTCGGTATAATCATTGCAGAAAAATACCCTCCTGTCCCTGAAAGGTGTCGCCCCTCCCTGGAAATTGCTGCGGATAAGCCCGTTGACGGCATATACCTTTTTCTCATCCCCCGGACGGACGTAGGAGGTCATCTTGGTCTGGGGCTGCCTGCCCGGCGCCTCGGGGGCCACCTGGCTGAAATCGAATTTGCCGATGAAGGCGTCGGCGGTCTCTTTGCCGTCGTCGTAAAGCCTGACATGCACGGCCTGGGCCTTGTCGACCTTGTAATCGGCCCATTTTTCAGCCTTTGTGGCCACGATACGTTCGGTGTTAAGGGCATTGAGCATGGCCATGGCATTGTTCACGGCGTCGGGGTCACCCTTATAGGTCTTGCCGTTGCTGTACAGCAGCCATTCCTCTTCTTCCATCACGATCATCACGCTGTCGCCCGTCTGGGCGTCGCTGATGCTGATGGCCGTGATCGTCGCGGGATCGAAACTCAGCACCTTCGACCTGAACGTACGGTCGTCGCTCCGCGTATAGTCGATGACTTACCAGGTCCTGAATGCGGTTAGCTCGGTTTTGCCTCCGGCAGTAGCACTCAGCCTG
>CAZHYA010000420.1:0-2118 GCA_964536525.1 uncultured Bacteroidales bacterium
TATTCATTTTGTGAGAACCAGCTTGGCGAGAGAGATGCAAAGAACGCGCTGCTCTCTCTTTTCGTTACAACATTTCCCGGCCATTTTTCAGGCAGAAGCCACGCATTGCTGCAGGGATTCATCATCTTCATCGCCATCACCTACGCGCTGATCAAAACTGTTGTTTTTGCCTTCCTCATCGTTACCGTATCTTCCTATCATGGCTACATCATTTCCGGGGGAGCACTGGAGGTGGGACGCGCCAGCACGAAGGCCGTGGTATACAGCAGCATCCTCATCATCATTTTCAACCTCATCCTCACCCAACTGATCCTGATATGATAGAAGCACGACATATATCAAAGTCGTTTGGGGGCAATGAGGTGCTGAAGGATATTTCCATCAGGTTTGAACCCGGACAGACCAACCTCATCATCGGCCAGAGCGGATCAGGGAAGACCGTACTGATGAAATGCGTTCTGGGCCTTTTCGAAGTCGACAGCGGAGAAGTTGATTATGACGGCAGGATATATGCTTCTCTTTCAATAAAGGAAAAACGGCGGCTCAGAAAGGAAATTGGCATGCTGTTTCAGGGAGGGGCACTCTTCGATTCGCTCACCGTGGAGGAAAATGTGATGTTCCCGCTGAATCTGTTCACCCGTCAGCCGTATAAGGAAAAGTTTGAACGTGTCAACTTCTGCCTTGAAAGGGTAAACCTCAAAGATGCCAATAAGCTGATGCCTTCGGAACTGAGCGGCGGTATGGTCAAGCGCGTGGCCATCGCCAGGGCTATCGCCCTGAAACCCAAATACCTTTTCTGCGATGAGCCCAATTCAGGCCTCGACCCCAAAACGGCCGACCGCATCGACAGCCTCATACGCGAGATCACCGACGAATACAAGATGACCACCATCATCAACACCCACGACATGAATTCGGTGCTCAACATCGGCGACAATATCGCATTCATCTTTGAAGGAGAGCTATGGTGGGAGGGGAACAAAGACAATGTATTGCATGCAGATAACAAGGAGTTGAACGACTTTATCTTTGCCACGGAACTCACCAAAAGAATAAAAGCATGAACTGGCTCGACATTGTGCTGGCAATCCCGTTGCTCTGGTTCATCATCAAAGGTTTCAGGAACGGATTCGTGATCGAGCTGGCATCACTGGCAGCACTCATCCTGGGCATCTTCGTGGCACTGCATTTTTCATTTTATGCCGAAGATTACCTGAGGGAAAATTTCGAGATCGCCGAAAAATACCTGCACATCATTTCTTTCGCCATTACCTTTGTCGTCGTGGCCCTGCTGGTATATATCACAGGAAAGATCATCCACAAGCTGGTGAGCATCGTGGCACTGGGATTTATTAACCGGCTGGCCGGGGCGATCTTCGGATTCGCGAAAACCGCTCTGGTGTTGAGCGTGGTAATCTATTTTCTTAACCAGTTCGACACTACCTCATCCCTCATCAAGCCGGAAGTGAAAGAGCAGTCGTTTCTTTACGGTCCAGTTCAATCTATTGCTCCCATCATCATCCCCAGGCTCAGCATTGAAGGATTCCGGCTGCCCGGACATAACGACGACCCGGATCCTGCAGTGGTGTAGGCATGAAGCAGCGAAACAATATACGACTGGCATGAAAGGTGGTATCCCTTCATAAAACATGCAGTCATAACATGCACCGGTTTTTCAGGAACAAAGGCAGAAAGGAAGATGCCCGAACCGGGCTCACGGATGAGCAGCTTATCCATGCTTATGTTACCGGAAACAACGTTGATCATTTCGGGTTGCTCTTTGAACGCTACACACACCTGGTTTACGGGCTTTGCATGAAATACCTCAAAAACAAACCCGAGGCGGAAGATGCGGTGATGGGGATATTTGAAAAGCTGATGTCGGACCTGAAAACCCACCAGGTACATGATTTCCGGAACTGGCTTTACCGGGTAGCCAAAAACCACTGCCTGATGATCCTGAGAAAACAAAAGACCTCTGCCAGGGCCGGGAAAGAGATCCTCAAAGAAAGGCAGGAAGAAATTATGGAAATTGTGCATGAAGGGCATCTTCCTGAAGCGAAGGGAGAGACTCCTCAGGAGAAGACCTTTCTGCAAGCTGCTCCGATAGCTTCGAGA
>CAZHYA010000421.1:0-2105 GCA_964536525.1 uncultured Bacteroidales bacterium
TTTGAGGGCACCTTCGATGGCTTCGCTGCCCGAATTCACAAAATATTCGGCATCGAGATGATCAGGGAGCTGACGGGTGAGCGCATGGGCAAGCATGACCTGGGGAGATTGGATGTATTCGCCGTAAACCATGAGGTGCATGTGCCGGTCGAGCTGATCCCTGATGGCCTCCAGCACCCTGGGGTGGCGATGTCCGACGTTGCTCACGGCAACGCCGGAGACAAGGTCGGTATAGCGTTTTCCGGCAGCATCGAAAAAGTAGATGCCTTCGGCCGAGACCACTTCTATGGCGAGTGGCTGTCGGGAGGGCAGGCCCATGTGACGAAAATACAGTTCTCTCAGTTCCGACATCTGGCAAGGGTTGCAAATGCAAAGGTAATGAAAGATGTTGGTTAAATTATTTTCGTATTTAGCCATGCAATATTTAAAATTAACTTATACTTGCAGCCTATGGATGCAAAAATGAACGATAAGGTTGTTGTGATCACCGGAGCATCTTCGGGCATCGGGAAGGCGCTGGCCATGGAATTCGCCGGGAGGGGTGCTTCCGTGGTGATGGCCGCCCGTAACAGCGTAAGGCTGGAGCAGGCTACAGCAGCGGTCGCCGCCAAAAATGCCAGGGTGTTGAGCGTCGTCGCCGACGTATCGTCGGAGGACGACTGCAAGGCCCTCATCGGTAAGGCAGTGGATGAATTTGGCCATGTCGACATCCTCATCAACAATGCGGGCATCTCCATGCGCGCCATTTTTGAGGATACCAGCCTCGATGTGATCAGGAAGCTGATGGACATCAACTTCTGGGGTACGGTATACTGCACGAAATATGCACTGCCACACCTGCTCGCCGTAAGAGGCAGCGTGGCGGGCGTGTCGTCGATCGCCGGCTATAAGGGCCTGCCCGGCCGCACCGGCTATTCCGCTTCCAAGTTCGCCATGCATGGCTTCCTCGAAACGCTGAGGATAGAAAATATGAAGAAAGGGCTGCATGTGCTGATCGCCTGCCCGGGCTTTACCTCTTCCAACATCAGGAATACAGCCCTTAACGGAAGAGGGGAGCAGCAGGGCGAATCGCCCAGGGATGAAGCCGGCATGATGAGCCCCGAAGAGGTGGCTTACCATATTGCCAACGCCATCGCAAGGCGAAAGGACCGGCTCACGCTGACCTTCCAGGGCAGGCTCACCGTGTTGCTCAACAAGTTCTTCCCCAAATTCATGGACAAACAAGTATATAACCATATGGCCAAAGAGCCTGATTCACCATTTAAATAATTGAATAAGATGAAAAAACTTAATCCTGAGATCAAACCCAAGGAAGGCTTTGGGGATCTGAAGTTCGGAGAAACCAACGAGCATGTTTACGGGATCCTGGGAGAACCCGAAGAAGTTGAAAGCATTGAAGATGAAGATGATTTTAAAACCACCATACTGAATTACTGGGATGCCGGCGTGTCGGTCTTCTTTGAAGGCGTTGACAGGTCGGTGGTGTCGTGCATCGAGACCGACATCCCTGAATCCACCTTATACGGGAAGAAAGTCTTCGACCTCAGCGAGAAAGAGATCGTTGACATGATGACGGCACATGGCTACGAAGTAGCTGAAACCGAAGTTGATGAAAGCGGCGAACGCCGTATCTCCTACGACGATGCCCTCATCGACTTTTTCTTCCAGGAAGGACAGCTCGTGGCCGTAAACTGGGGTGTGCTCGTGAATGAGCAGGGAGAGATCGAGGAGTTCTAGGTTCTGGCTACTGGCTGCTGGATACTGGATACCAGTAACCAGAAACCAGCAGCTAATACACTATTTCCTCGGATGATACAGTTGTATCGTACTTTTAAGGTATTCCCTGTCGAGGTGGGTATAGATCTCGGTGGTGATGATGGAGCTGTGGCCAAGCATTTCCTGCACGGCGCGGAGGTTGGCACCGCCCTCCACCAGGTGTGTGGCGAAGGAGTGCCTGAAGGTGTGCGGGCTTATGCTTTTCCTTATCCCTGCTTTTTCGCCAAGGTCTTTTACGATGAGGAAGATCATGGTACGGCTGAGCCTGCCGCCCCTTACCAGTCCGCCGGAAACAAGTATATGGGCCCGGTTTTTAGAGCCGATGATAT
>CAZHYA010000422.1:0-2101 GCA_964536525.1 uncultured Bacteroidales bacterium
CCTGTCGATCACGTGGTCGTTCACCCCGAGCACCACATAGGGCACCCCGTCGCTCTCGCCCTTGGCCGGGGCCGAAATGATGACCTTGCGGGCCCCCGACTCCGTGACGTGCCGGATGGCGTTCTCCCTGTTGGCAAAAACCCCCGTCGACTCGATCACCACATCGATACCGAGCTCCTTCCAGGGCAGTCTGCCGGGATCCTCCTCCTTCAAAACCCTGATCTTTTTCCCGTTGATGTATAGGTGGCTGTCGTCCCAGCCCACCTCACCGTTGAATGTCCGGTGTACCGAGTCGTACTTGAAAAGATGGCCCAGCGTTGGCGGACACGACAGGTCGTTCACCGCCACCAGCTCCATATGCTCATTGGGCACCATGGCCCTGTAGGTAATCCTGCCGATCCTTCCAAAACCGTTTATCGCAACCCTGATCTTTTCCATCATAAACATGTTTATACCCCGGCAAAAATATGGATTATTGCCATGCGTAAGTGCTTCATTAGGGCAGGAATTCGTATTTTTGGGGAAAATTTGGGCATCAGGCATCAGGCATCAGGCACCAGTAACCAGTAACCAGTAGCCAGTAACCAGAAGCCAGAAGCCAGAAGCCAGAAGCCAGTAACCAGAATAGCCTATAAATTGATAATATAAAATATATAATCTCAAACAAACACTATGGAACATGTAAAGAAGTACATTGAAGAACACAGGGACCGCTTCCTCGACGAACTTTTTGGTTTGATCAGGATCCCTTCGATCAGTTCTGAATCGGCCCGTAAGGGCGATATGCTAAAGGCAGCCGAATACTGGAAGGAGGCGATCCTCAAGGCGGGTGCCGACAAGGCGGAGGTCATGCCTTCGGAAGGCAATCCTGTGGTATACGGGGAGAAGACCATCGATCCGTCGGCCCCCACCGTGCTGGTATACGGACACTACGACGTGATGCCCGTCGACCCGCTCGAACTCTGGAAGAGCGATCCCTTTGAGCCGGAGATCCGCGACGGCAAGATCTGGGCCCGCGGGGCCGACGACGACAAGGGTCAGGCCTACATGCATGCCAAGGCTTTTGAGCTCATGGTGAACACCGGCACCCTGCCCTGCAACGTCAAGTTCATGATAGAGGGTGAAGAAGAAGTGGGTTCACCCAGCCTGGGCAAATTCTGTGAAGAACATAAGGACATGCTGAAGGCGGATATCATCCTTGTTTCCGATACCAGCATGATCGCCCGCGATATTCCTTCCATCACCACGGGCCTTCGTGGCCTTGCCTATATGGAGGTGGAAGTGACGGGACCGAACAAGGACCTTCATTCAGGTCTCTTCGGTGGTGCCGTGGCCAACCCCATCAACATCCTCACGAAGATGATCGCTTCGCTCACCGATGAAGACAATGTGATCACCATTCCGGGCTTTTACGACGATGTGGAGATCATCAGCGACGAGGAACGGGCAGAGATGGCCAAAGCACCCTTCAACCTCGAGGCTTACAAGAAAGCCCTCGACATTGATGAAGTTTGGGGTGAAAAAGGATACAGCACCAGCGAACGTACGGGGATACGCCCCTCGCTGGATGTGAACGGCATCTGGGGTGGTTATACCGGCGAAGGGGCCAAGACCGTGATCGCGTCGAAAGCCAGCGCCAAGATCTCCATGAGGCTGGTGCCGCACCAGGACCACCACAAGATCGCTGAGCTTTTCGAGAAACATTTCAAAGCCATCGCACCACCCTGTGTCAAGGTACAGGTAAAGGCCCTGCACGGCGGACAGGGGTACGTCTCCCCCACCGACATGATCGCCTACCGGGCTGCCGAAAAGGCATATACGGAAGTCTACGGCAAGAAACCCGTTCCGGTGCGCAGCGGCGGCAGCATCCCGATCATCTCCACCTTCGAGCAGATCCTGGGGATCAAATCCATCCTCATGGGCTTCGGGCTCGAATCGGATGCCATCCACTCACCCAACGAGAACTACCCGCTCGAACAGTTCTTCAACGGGATCGAGACCATACCGCATTTCTACAGGTACTTCACAGAAATGATGAAATAAAAAGAGGCTGTCTCAAAAGTCTTTGTGAAACTTAGTGTTGCCCTTTGTGATCTTTGTG
>CAZHYA010000423.1:0-2087 GCA_964536525.1 uncultured Bacteroidales bacterium
AAAAGATATTCCGCATGAAGGTGTATCCGAAGCTGACCGCCACACCGGTGATGAGGACCCTGTATAAGGTCTCCTTCATCAGGAAGCTGCTGCACCGCGCCGCAGGGAAGAAACTGATGAAAAGCTTTGGTGGAGAACTGGTATTTTTCGGGATCGGCGGTGCCAAGCTCGACCGTACGGTGGAGAAGTTCCTTATCGACGCCCGCTTCCCCTATGCCATCGGTTATGGTTTAACCGAAACATCCCCCTTGCTGGCCGGTGTCAACGCCAGCAACACCAGGCTTCAGTCGACAGGACCGGCCGTCGAAGGGGTCGAGATCAAGATCCATGAGCCTGACCCGGTCACCGGACAGGGTGAGATCTGGGCCAGGGGCCCCAACATCATGAAAGGCTATTACAATGAGCCTGAGCTGACGGCCGAAGTGATGACGCCCGACGGATGGCTCCGTACCGGCGACCTTGGGTCGTTCGATCCCGACGGTTACCTCTACATCAGAGGCCGGATGAAGAACATGATCGTTAACGCCAGTGGCGAGAATATCTATCCGGAAGAAATAGAGTCGCTGATCAACAATTTTCGTTTTGTCCTGGAATCATTGGTGGTGGAACAGAAAGGCCGGCTGGTTGCCCTTGTCCATTTCAACAAGGAGGAGATAGAGGCCCGCTACCAGAACCTCAAGGATGAACTTACCGACCATGTTGAGCACAGGCTCGAAGAGCTGAGAAACGAGCTGCATGCCTATGTAAATGCCCGTGTGAACAAATTTTCTCAGCTGAAAGCGGTTGTGGTGCATGCCGAACCCTTCGAAAAAACTGCTACCCAGAAGATCAAGCGGTTTATTTATACCTGAGCCTTCCTTCTTTTTCGTATGGCCAGCACAAGAAAGCCCGGCGGTGCCATGATGGCTGTTGGTAGGGTGGAAGCCAGCGTTTCCGGGGTACCCTTCAGGTCGTGCACGATATATACCAGTAAGATGGTGACGATGGAGGTGACCAGCGTGGCGGTGATGACGGCCATGTAGCGGTTGTCGATCCTCAGCGACAGGGTTTCCAGCATCTTGATCAGCATCCCCCCAAAGAAGAAAGTATAGGCCGCCTGCTTCAGGGCCGCCGTGCTGGCAGGCAGCCAGCCATGGTCCATGTTGATCAGCCAGACGATAAGCCCCATCACAACAGCGCCTGCCAATCCCATCTTCACGTTGATGAACTTCCCGATGAGGTTCGCAGGCTTATTCAGGTGGTTATTCATATCCTTTTTTACAGCTTTGCTTTGCCGGTTGCTGGCATCATGATGCACAAAGATACAATTCCCTTTATTTTTTCCTTTTCTTTCGCTGGCTCATGCCTCCGTAACCCCGTCGGGGATTGGTGGCTTTGCTGTCCCATACCGGTCCATGCCCGAGCGCTTCAGGCAGAGGGATCTTCAGGATCTCTTTCCCGATGAGGTTTTCGATCCGCTTCAGCTTATACATGTCGTCCCTGTTGATCAATGTAAGCGCAATGCCTGTGGTCTCGGCCCTGGCCGTCCTCCCCACACGGTGCACATAGTCTTCCGCATCGCCGGGAGCGTCGTAGTTGATCACCAGGTTGATGTCCTTGATATCGATCCCGCGGCTCATCACATCGGTAGCCACCAGCACCCTGATCTGCCGTGCCTTGAACTTCTCCAGCACATCTTCCCGCTCGCTCTGCTTGAGGTCGGAGGAGATGCCGGCGACGGTGTATTTGTTGCTTTTCAGTGTACGTACGATCTCCGAAACCTTTTTTTTCGTTGAACAGAAGATGAGGATGCTCCTGCATTCTTCCTTGCCGGCGATGAGGCTGTTGATGAGTGGTGTTTTCTGCTCGTCGTGGGTCAGGTATACCGCCTGCAGCACCCCTTCGGGCGGCTTGGCGATCTCCATGCTTATCTCTTCGGGTTCTTTGAGGATGCTGGCAGCCAGCTTCCGGATCTCCGGCGCCATGGTGGCGCTGAACATCAGCGTTTGCCGCTTTTTGGGAAGATAGGTGATGATCTTCATGATGTCGTCGTAAAACCCTATGTCGAGCATGCGGTCGGCCTCGTCGAGCACCAGGTATTCCAGTCC
>CAZHYA010000424.1:0-2082 GCA_964536525.1 uncultured Bacteroidales bacterium
AAAGGAAAATGGAAGAAGGAATATGGAAAGAGGAAAAAGGGGAAATAATAAGAGCGAAGGGGGAAAGTTTCATTGCAATGCATACTTTGGATTAATGCAGGTTAATGTATGCTTATCCTGACAGATGAACTGAATCGGTTACAATAGTGGAATACATTCTTTTTATCATCGGTTTCGTGATCCTCATCGGAGGGGCTACCCTGCTCATCGACGGGGCTTCTGCCATTGGCAGAAAGCTGGGTATTTCGGAGGCGATCACGGGGCTGACGATCGTGGCCATCGGCACATCGCTGCCCGAGCTCATCATCAACCTGTTTGCCAGCATCGAAGGCAGCACCGACCTGGCGATCAGCAACGTGCTGGGCAGCAACATCATCAATATACTGGGGATCGTCGGGCTGACAGCCCTGATCAGTCCTATACCGGTATCGAAGCACACCTATATCCGCGATATCCCCTTCAGTATGCTCGCTGTGGCATTGCTATTCTTACTGGTGCAGGACCAGTGGTTTTCTGCGGGGAATCAAAATGTCGTGGGCCGCACGGACGGGTTTATCTTCATCGCACTGCTTTTCGTGTTCCTGTATATCTATTACCGGAGTTCAAAAAGTGCGCTAAAGGAGGAAATACATGCGAAAGTGCGCCCCTTGTGGCTGGCCCTGACATTCATCATGGCCGGAATAACAGGCTTGTATTTCGGAGGGGAATGGATCGTCGCCGGGGCTGTGAGGGTGGCAGGTCTTTTCGGCATGGACGAATCGACCGTCGGGCTCACCATCATCGCAGCGGCCACCAGTCTCCCCGAACTGGTCACTTCCATCGGCAACGCCGTAGGTTCCTGTATCTTCAACATCTTACTGGTGCTGGGACTCAGTTCAGTGATCAGCCCCCTCCCCTTCAGTCCGGCGAGCCTGCTCGACCTCGTCGTGGCCCTCCTGGCCACCGTCACGCTGGTGGTGTTCGTCTATACCGGTGGGGGACGCAAGATCTCACGGGTCGAAGGCGGGCTGATGATCATGCTTTACGCGGGCTATCTCTGGTGGATTTTGACATAGGCGTCAGGCCCCTCGTCTTCGCTCGGGACAGGCTCAGGGCGATGGGCGTCAGGCGTCGGGCGTCGGGCATCAGGCGTCGGGCGTCAGGCATCGGGTCCCGATTCCCGGTTCCCGGGATCGGGGATTCACGAAAAACAATGAAATCGAAGATTTCCGGTTTTTCGGGACATCTGGTATCCAGGATCCGGCATCACCCGATCCTTCCCGCACCTCCGGCGATCTCCGGCAGGTAGAATTGGGGTTTAAGGCCGGTCAGCTTTTCATATTCCCGACCGGTATTTTCGATAAAGCCTTCAACAAAATCGTGATGCACGAGCGACACGGTGCAGCCCCCAAAGCCGGCGCCGGTCATTCGCGAGCCCAGCACCCCTTCCTGTTGCCGCGACACTTCGACCATGGTGTCGAGTTCGAAGCCGGTGACCTCGTAATCGTCGCGAAGCGATTGGTGCGACTGGTTCATGAGCTGGCCAAAAAAAACATATTGCTTATTCATGAGTGCCTTCACGGCCTCGAGCACCCTGCGGTTCTCGCTCACCACGTGGTGCACGCGACGGCGGATGACCGGGTCGGCGATGATGTGGCTGATCTCGAGGAAGGTTTCCAGGCTCAGTTCGCCCAGCGAGCCGATATGCCTGGTATGTCGTATGATATCGAGCCCGGCACGGCACTCGGCCACCCGCTCGTTGTATTTGGAATCGCTGAGCTTGCGCATCTTTCGCGTGTCGGCGATCACCAGGCGGTATTCTTTTGAGCTGAAAGGTACGTGGACAAACTGTTCCGTACCGCAATTTAGGAACAGGGCCGAATCCCTGCGAGCCTTTCCCACGATGAACTGGTCCATGATGCCACATTGCACACCCACAAAATCCCGCTCGGCGCTGATCGACATGCGGATGAGCTCAAGCGTGTCGAACCCGCATGCATACAGTTCGTTGATGGCCACCGCCGTAACCATCTCGATGGAGGCCGACGACGACAGTCCCGCCGCTGCAGGGATATTGCCCGAATAATAGAGGTCGAGGCCGCC
>CAZHYA010000425.1:0-1239 GCA_964536525.1 uncultured Bacteroidales bacterium
ATCTCGGCCCTGCTAAAGAGCAACAAGAGGAAAAGGCGGATGTTGTATTCGGCATAAAAGCACGGGCCCCTGCCAAACAGGAGCTTCATCCGGTGGGTGCTGTACTTCCTGCGGTCAAGGTCGAGGCTGTCCCGCCTTTTTCGCCCCACCAGGCGTACCTCAAAGCCCATATCGACAAGCGAATTGCAGACGCGGTCGACACGCTGGTCGGTCACAAGGTCGTTGGTTACTGAAACGATGATCCTTTTCATAACTTTTGCCGGGATTCACAGGCTAAATTAATTCATTTAGATATTCACGGCTAAAGAATGCCAATTTTTACTCCATCCTGACTGAGGAGGCACGGACAGAACCGGAAATGATTACTATCTTTGATCCACTGCATGGAGATCCGGAAAAACATATCGCTGAAACCCTATAATACTTTTGGCCTTGAGGTAAAGGCGGCGCGTTTTGCCCGCATCACCTCGGTAGGTGAATTGCAGCAGCTGATCCGTTCGGGTGAACCTGAACGTGGCAGGTCGATGGTGCTTGGGGGCGGGAGCAATGTTTTGTTCACAGCGGATTACGATGGCCTGGTCGTCATGAACGCGGTCGCCGGCATTGAAGTGAAGGAATCCGGCTATACGGTCACGGTCACGGCCGGTTCGGGGGTTGTCTGGGATGAGCTGGTACACTTTTGTGTTGAACGGGGGTATGGCGGGATCGAGAACCTGAGCCTGATCCCGGGAAGCACCGGTGCCGGACCGATACAGAACATCGGAGCCTATGGCGTGGAGCTGAAGGATGTGTTCCGTACGCTGCTGGCCGTTGACCTGGAAACGGGGAGCCTGGAAGAATTTGATGCATCATCCTGCCATTTTGGTTATCGCGACAGCATCTTCAAGAATGAATTGAAGGGCCGCTACGTGATCGTATCGGTAAGCCTCAGCCTGTCGAAACAGCATATGCCTGACACCTCTTACGGGGCCATCAACGAGGAATTGCACAGGATGGGTTTGACAGGCAAGCCCGGTATCGCCGATGTGCGCAGGGCCGTCATCGCCATCAGGCGGAGCAAATTGCCCGATCCGGAAACCATTGGCAACGCAGGAAGTTTCTTTAAGAACCCCGTGATCCCCCGGGCCCTGCTGGGACAGATACAGGCTGAAAACCCGGACGTGCCTTTTTACGTTGCGGATACTGATCTGGTAAAGGTCCCTGCCGCCTGGCTGATCGACCGTTGCGGATGGAAGGGGA
>CAZHYA010000425.1:1249-2081 GCA_964536525.1 uncultured Bacteroidales bacterium
ACAGGCAGCCCCTGGTGCTGGTGAACAGGGGAGGGGCCAATGGAAAAGAAATACTGGAGCTGGCGGAGCTGGTGAGGGCATCGGTGATGGAACGTTTCGGGATTATGCTCGAAATGGAAGTGAACGTGTTATAGGGATGCCAACCCATATCTTTTAAATATGGCAAAAAAGATATTCATATTATTCCGGCGGAACCTCGAAGCCTTCATCTGGATGGCTGCCCTGCTGGCCCTTGCCCTGAGCAGCCCGGCAGACAGCTGTTACAGCCTTTGCCCCCTGCATAACCTCGGCATCGGATGGTGCCCGGGCTGTGGCCTGGGACATGCCATATCATGGCTTTTCAGGGGTGATGTCGTGTCTTCTTTCCATGCACATCCGCTTGGTATTCCGGCAACAGCCCTCATCCTCATGCGCATCATCACCATATTCAGAAAAAACTATTTATTTTACAGGCACTTATATTATCCTAAATCAATACAACATGGCTGAAATTTTTAACTTCATCCCCGAAGCGCAGGGCCAGGAAATGGCCGTCCTTCAAGAGGTAACGAAAAACTACGATGAAAGGCAGTTGTCGAGCTTTGCCGCCATATACCGGGCGCGCAGGAGAGCCCCGCAAATGATCCTGCTGACTACGATCCTCGGATTTATTGTTATCGCCGGTATCCAGCGCTTCATGATCGGGCAGATCGGCATGGGCCTGCTCTACCTGTTCACATTCGGGTTATGCTTTATCGGTACCATCATCGACCTGATCAATTACCAGGACCTGGCCTTTGAGTACAACAGGAGGATGATCATGGAAACTACTGCCATTATAGGCAGTAAATGA
>CAZHYA010000426.1:0-690 GCA_964536525.1 uncultured Bacteroidales bacterium
GAGGGCTTTGGAGCCGGTCTTGATGATAAGTTCCCTGAGGCGGCTGATCTTGTTGAGGGCTTGCCGGATAAACTGCTGCCCGCCGAAGCCGGGGTTCACGGCCATGATCAGCACCAGGTCGAGCTCGGCAAGGATATCTTCGAGCAGTGTTACCGGTGTGTGGGGGTTGAGCACCACGCCGGCCTTGAGGCCGAGGGATCTGATGGCCTGCACGGAGCGGTGCAGGTGCGGGCAGGCTTCGTAGTGCACGCTGATGATGTCGGCACCTGCGTCCCTGAAGCGCTCGTAGTAGCGGTCGGGCTCGACGATATGTTTGATCACCGGGAAGCCAAAGGAGATGTTGGGCACGAACACCCCGTCCATCACGTCGAGGTGGAACCAGTCGGCCTCGCTGCGGTTGATCATGTCGATGTCTTTCTGCAGGTTGGCGAAGTTGGCAGAGAGCATGGAGGGGGCGATGAGGTGTGCCATAGCGTTTTTTTTGTAAAAATAAAAAAAAGCGGGACAAGCCCGCTTTCGTTAACCCAGATAGGTTTTCAATATCTTGCTCCTGGAGGTGTGTTTCAGCCTCCGGATGGCCTTTTCCTTGATCTGCCGCACGCGCTCGCGGGTGAGGTCGAACTTTTCACCGATCTCTTCCAGCGTCATCGGGTGCTTGCTGTTGAGGCCGAAGTAGAGCCTGATCACATC
>CAZHYA010000426.1:700-2067 GCA_964536525.1 uncultured Bacteroidales bacterium
AGATGGCCCTGTCGATCTCCTTCTTCAGCGACTCGTAGAGCAGCTGCGACTCCGGCGTGGTTGACTCGTCGCTGCGCAGCACGTCGTACATGGTGTTGTCTTCGTCCTGTATCAGCGGGGCGTCCATCGACACGTGGCGGCCCGAGTTCTTCATCGACTCCTTCACCTCGTTCTCGGTGATCTCGAGGAGGGTGGCGATCTCGCTGGCGTTGGGCTCGCGCTCGTGCTCCTGCTCGAGCTTGGCGTAGGCCTTGTTGATCTTGTTGATCGACCCAATCTTGTTGAGGGGCAGCCTCACGATCCTCGACTGCTCGGCGAGGGCCTGCAGGATCGACTGGCGGATCCACCAAACGGCATAGGAGATGAACTTGAAACCGCGCGTCTCGTCGAAACGCTGGGCAGCCTTGATGAGGCCGAGGTTGCCTTCATTGATGAGGTCGGGGAGGCTGAGCCCCTGGTTCTGGTATTGTTTCGACACGGAAACGACAAACCGCAGGTTGGCCTTGGTCAGCTTCTCCAGGGCGATCCTGTCGCCCTGCTTGATGCGCTGTGCCAGGGCCACCTCTTCATCGGCGGAGATCAACTCCACCTTACCGATCTCCTGAAGATATTTGTCGAGAGATGCAGTTTCCCTGTTCGTTACCTGTTTGGTAATTTTTAGTTGCCTCATATACCAGTGTTCAATTAGTACGTTATTAACTCACTGATCTGATACGGTTTTGCTTCCGAAGTGCGCTGATAGCAGGTATAGTGCCACTTCCGGGGTAGTGATGGACCAGTGGCTTCTTATACGCAAAGCCACCGGCCGTGTTACACTAATCCCTTGGTTTTTGTTCAGGCTTCGGGAGCAACACTTTTCTCGAAAGCTTCAGCTTGCCCGTCTTGGGATCGAGCCCGATAAGCTTCACCTCGATCTCCTGTCCGACCTTGAGCACCTTTTCCACGTCGTCGGTGCGTTGCCAGTCGATCTCGGAGATGTGGAGCAGCCCGTCCTTGCCGGGTATGATCTCCACGAAGGCGCCGAAGTTGGTGATGGTCTTCACCTTGCCCTTGTACACCTCGCCCACTTCAGGCACGGCGATGATCATCCTGATGCGTTGTTTGGCGGCTTCGATGCTTTCCTTGTCGGCCGAGAAGATCTCGACCATCCCGAATTCGCCTTCCTCTTCGATGCTGATGGTGGTGTTGGTGGTGGCCTGGATGTCCTGGATGATCTTGCCTCCCGGGCCGATGATGGCGCCGATGAATTCCTTGCTTACGATCATCTTTTCTATCCTGGGCACGTGTGGCTTATAGTCTTCGCGTGGCTTTTCGATGGTCTTGGCCATCTCGCCGAGAATGTGCAGCCTTCCTTTCCTGGCCTGCTC
>CAZHYA010000427.1:0-2046 GCA_964536525.1 uncultured Bacteroidales bacterium
CGGCAAGCAGGCATACATTCATCTTTTGCAGGTTGATACGGAAGGAATCGGTGGCGAGCCTTTCGGGCGAGACATAGAGGAATTTAAGGTTGCCATATACGCTGTTGTTGATCACCAGGTCGATCTCACGGGCATGCATGCCGGAATGGACCGCCGCAGCATTTATGCCACGCTGTTTCAGGTTTTCAACCTGGTCCTTCATCAGCGCAATGAGAGGCGAGATCACCAGGCATAACCCATCCATGGCCAGTGCGGGCACCTGGTAGCATATCGACTTCCCGCCCCCGGTGGGGAGCAGGGCCAGCGTGTCGTTCCCCTCCAGCACCGACCTGATAATGTCCTCCTGCAGCGGCCTGAAGGAAGAATAACCCCAGTACTTGATGAGGATGTTGCGGATCTCCATCGTATGATATTCAGGTTTCTGGTACGAAGATAGATAAAAATCTGTTTATAAGCGATATGCAAGGGGCTTGAGGCGTTTTGTCCGATCGGCTGATGGCAAGGCAGGGGTGTTAATAAAAAACCGTTATGACCAAAGGATAATTTTCTAATTTTGCAGGCGGAGGATCGAATGCAAACCACTTCGTTCATGGTCATATGCTGAGCAGAAGGCACTTAAGAATAAAAGTACTACAGGCGATATATGCCTTCATTCAGGCCGGCAGTGTCGACCTGCTTACCGGCGAAAAGCAGTTGCTCGCCAGTGTCGACAAGCTTCGCGAACTCATTATCCATCAATTGTCATTCCTCATCGAGATGCGCGATTTTGCGCACAACCGTATCGAAGAAAGCAAAAAGAAATTCTTCCCCACCGAGGAGGACCTGAATCCCAACATGCGTTTCGTGGAAAACCTGCTCCTGCGACAGATCGAAGATAACCGTGAGTTCCGCAGGATGCACGACAAGCTGAAGATCAACTGGTCGGATGAGCAGGGGATGGTGCGCAAGGCCTATCTTGAGCTCAGGGAAAGCGGCTTTTTCAAGAAATATCTCGCCCTGGCCGATCCATCCTGGGAACATGACAGGGACCTCATCGTGAAGGTGATAAAGAAAGTGCTGATGGACCTTGAATTGCTTGAATACTACTACGAAGGCAAATCGATTTTCTGGGCTTTCGATTCCTATGAGATCGCCAACCTGCTGCTGATGAAATACCTGAAGACCCTGGAGGAATCCGACAATGAGCATACGCCAATGCCGGTCATGCTGAAGGACGAGGACGGGGAGGAGGACCGTGCCTTCATGATCAGGCTCTTCCGGGGTACGATCGCCAACAGCGAAAAGTTTGCAGTGCTCATCGACGACAAGGCCAGCAACTGGGAACTGGATCGCATCGCGCTGATGGATACCATCCTCATCAAGATGGCGCTTGCCGAGCTCACGGAGTTTCCGTCCATCCCCGTCAAGGTTACCCTGAACGAATACATCGACATCTCGAAATATTACAGCTCCGCCAAAAGCAAGGTCTTTATCAACGGGATCCTCGACAAGCTGATCGACGACCTGAAGGAGCAGAAGCTCATCGTTAAGACCGGCAGGGGCCTTATGGAATAAAAATTTCAAGCTTATGGAAAAAAGAGGGTACTTATCAGTAGCCTTCATGGCGCTAATGCTCATCATCCCTATCCTGACGATGGCACATCCCGGGAAGGTGGTAAAGTCTTTTGCCATCCCGGGGCAATTTCCGACCGGGCTGGCCTTTGATGGTGAGAACATCTGGCTTGCCGACCGCAAGGCGCAGATGCTTTATTGTATCGATCCTGCCACCGGCGACGTGATCAGTGAGATCCCTTCGCCGGCATACTGGCCCACGGGTCTGGCCTGGGACGGCCAATATCTCTGGTGTGCGGATGTCAAGGGCGGCCTGCCGCTGTCGGAAAACTATCATGGACTCATATACCAGGTGGATACCCGCACCGGCGACGTGATCAAGGTGATCAGCGCTCCCAGCAACCGCCCGCGCGACCTGGCCTGGGCCCCAGTTACCGCATGCAACATCACACTGGCGGGGGACCTTTGTCTTACAGCGCTGACAGTTTGCCCGGC
>CAZHYA010000428.1:0-2043 GCA_964536525.1 uncultured Bacteroidales bacterium
TTGTAGCAAGGCCGGTAATAAGGAAATTCAACCGCGTAGCGGTTGTTGAATCATTCCGGAAAGCCGGCCAGCCCCGTAGGGGTCCCATCTCCGTAACAGGAAGTGCACGGGAAGGGAAACAGCGCCCCGTAGGGGTGCCATCCTTAATGGAAGATAGAAGAAGGAAAAAGGAAAATGGGAATAAGGGAATTTTGAATTTTGAATGCTTAATGCTTAATTAGTTAGCCAGACAGCATCAAAATGAAATTTCGTAGTTCAGCGTTCAAAGTTCAGATTTCAGATTTCTCCCGTCTCCCGTCCCACATACTTCATCTACGGGAAATTACCATTTTCGTCCGTGAATTCCCCTGAAATGGGTTTTGGCTGTTGCGGGGAGGGTTGAAATGGATTATTTTTAAACAGCACGACCAATACTGTAATTGCTGCCACCCAGATCGACCGCCCGGATCTTAACGACCACGAGGGAGATGCCCTTTATTGTTGCGTATTGTTGCCGTTGACAGGGCCCTGAGGATTTTCTTACAGCGAATGTTCGACCCAACCATAACGCTTATGAAAAGTACCCGTATGCCCGTTTCCGGGGCCCCCGATCCCGTTTTGTCATCCGAAAACATCCCTCCGGGAAAAATTTTTTCGAAAAAAAAGTGTGACATTTTTCAAATTCCGGTATTAATAGATAAGGAGATGGCAGGAAAAGACGATAAAATATTCATTGAAGGGATTAAAAAGCAAAACGAAAAAGTGATTGCTGAGATCTACAACCGGTACTTCCCTTCCGTCAGGCAGTTCATTTATAAGAACAGCGGAAGCAGGGAAGATGCCCGTGATGTTTTCAATGATGCGGTGATCATCGTCATGGAGAAGGTCCGCGACAACACCCTCGACCTGCGTTGTTCCCTGAAGACCTACCTGTATGCGATCAGCAAGAACCTCTGGATGAAGAAAATGGGAGCCGAAAAGCTGGAAACGGTCAGCTATGAGGAGATCGAAGGCACCCTGGCCTGTGCGGAGCAGATCGAGGAAGCGTTGTTCAATGTGAACAGGGCCGGGTTGCTGTACCAGAAACACCTCGCCAGGATGAGCCTGACCTGCCGGAGGCTGCTTGAATACTTCCTGGAGGGCCGGTCGTTCAAGGAAATCACGGAGTTGATGAAATATGAAAATGAAGGTTATGCCAGGAAAAGGAAATACCGTTGTGTGAAGATCCTTATAAGGCGCATCAAGTCAGACCCGGATTACAAAACTATATACGATGACGATAATTGAAAAATATTTGAGAGTCTTCGAGGCTTACTATGCTGATGAGATGGAGCCCGGGGAGAAGCTGGCTTTTGAAAAGCAGCTGGAGTCGGATGCAGCATTAAAGGCAGCCTGGGAAGAATACCTGGCCATGATGAAGGCATTCTCCGACAAGGAGGCCGTTTCGCTCAGGATCAAGCTGGAAAAGGCTTATGATGAGCAATACAGGATCAGCAGGTCAGATACCTATAATAAACTATTGATCCGTATATCCGTTGCGGCGATGATCCTTGTCGTGATGGGCCTGTTGCTGTATTTCTTTTGTTCAAGCGGCGTAAGACTTCAGAAAGATCATGTTGATCATTCAATCGTGGTTCCTGAAATTATAAAAACCGAAATTGCCATCAATGACAGTGTGTATGAAGAGCATCTGCCAGGCTCCGGCAGCCTGATCACCAATGGACCCAAGACTGAACAGATTGCCTCCATCTATGATGATGAGAAATACCAGATCTCGCCGGTATTTACAGAGTTGCTTCACAATGTTTACCGGAGCACATGGTTTCGGATCAACAGCCCCGAAGACTCCGTTATGTTTTCTCCCGGGGAAGCCCTGATCTTCTCCTGGGAAACCAACATTACCTTACCACTGTATTTTGATGTCCTCGACCGGCATGGGCAGGTGGTTTATAAACACGCAACTCCCATTACAGCTCCATGGACCTATCATCCTGAACTTGATCCCGCCATTTATATGTACCGCTTTGCAACCGAAGCACAACCGGTATGGATGGGGGTGATGGT
>CAZHYA010000429.1:0-2010 GCA_964536525.1 uncultured Bacteroidales bacterium
CGCATCGGAGAAAAGCATCAAATGATGGATCAGTATCTTAGCCGCTTCCTTGAGTGCCTCTTTTGGATGAATGGAACCATCGGTGAGGATCTCCAAAACCAGCTTCTCATAGTCGGTCTTTTGCTCAACCCTCCAGTTCTCGATATGGTATTTCACATTCCTGATCGGGGTGTGGATAGAGTCGATGGCGATCGTATCGACGGTGGCATTCATGGACTTGTTTTCCTCGGCGGGAACATACCCCCTGCCTTTGTTAATGGTCAGTTCCATCGAAAGCTTAACGCTGGTGTCCATATGACAGATCACCTCTTCAGGGTTGAGGACCTGGAAGACCGATAAAAACTTGTTGATATCACCTGCTTTGAACACCTCCTGGTCACCAACAACGATATGTATTTTTTCGCTGTTCTCGGTGTCGATCTGTTTTTTGAACCTGATCTTTTTCAGGTTGAGGATGATCTGCGAAACATCTTCTACCACACCGCGAATTGTTGAAAATTCCTGAACCACCCCATCGATCCTTACGGATGTGATGGCATAGCCTTCGAGCGACGAAAGGAGGATCCTTCTGAGGGCATTCCCTATGGTAACGCCGAAACCGGGTTCCAGTGGTCTGAATTCAAAGCTGCCACTGAATTCGTTGGCTTCTACCATGATCACCTTTTCTGGTTTTTGAAATGCTAATATTGCCATAATATGCTTGTAAATTAAATGATCAATGAACGAAGATAAAGTCTGCTTGTTATTTGGAGTACAACTCCACGATGAGCTGTTCCCTGATATTTTCGGGTATCTCCTCCCTGGTAGGGTAGTTCACAAACCTTCCTTCCATTTTTTCGTCATCCCATTCAAGCCATCCATACCTGTTGCTGCGACCTGAGAGTGATTCGGTAACCGCTTCCAGGGATTTGGATTTTTCCCTGACACCGATCACATCGCCGGGTTTCACTTCAAATGAAGGGATGTTGGCGATGCTGCCGTTCACGAGGATATGCCTGTGCGTAACCAGCTGCCTGGCAGCCCTGCGCGTTGGGGCGATACCCAGACGGTAAACTACATTGTCGAGCCTGGATTCGATAAGCTGGAGAAGGATCTCACCCGTGATGCCCTTCCTCTTTGTGGCTTTCTTGAATGTGTTCCTGAACTGCCTTTCAAGGATACCATAGGTGTATTTGGCTTTTTGTTTTTCCTGCAACTGGATGCCGTATTCCGATTCTTTCCTTCTGCGCCTGTCGTTCCCATGCTGTCCGGGGGGATATGGTTTCCTGTCAAGCGCTTTGTCTGCTCCAAAGATCGGGTCTTTGAACTTCCTGGCAATCTTCGATTTTGGTCCTCTGTACCTGGCCATAATATTCTTTATTGTGTTTAATGATTATACTCTTCTTCTTTTCGGGGGCCTGCAGCCGTTGTGAGGCAGAGGCGTAACATCCTTGATCTCGGTAACTTCAATGCCCATGGAGTGTATGGTCCTGATCGCAGACTCCCTGCCCGAACCCGGTCCTTTCACAAGTACCTTCACCTTACGCAACCCTGCGTCGTAGGCTATCTTTGCACAATCTTCGGCCGCCATCTGAGCAGCGTAGGGAGTGTTCTTCTTCGAACCCCTGAACCCCATCTTGCCCGACGACGACCAGGAAATTACCTGTCCGGTATTATTGGTCAGGGAGATGATGATGTTGTTGAATGATGCACTGATGTATGCCATTCCCGTGGGTTCAACCTTTACCACCCGTTTTTTTGAACTTCTGGTTGATTTAGCCATAGTTTTTCTTTATTTCAGCAGAATAAGTATCCTGTTTCCTGTTTTACATTAACCCTTTGCTGCCATTTTCTTGTTGGCAACGGTTTTCTTGCGACCCTTCCTGGTACGGGCATTGTTTTTGGTGCTTTGCCCGCGGAGCGGAAGACCTATACGATGGCGCATGCCACGGTAAGTGCCAATGTCCCTTAGTCGCTTGATGTTCATCTGGGCGTCCGACCTCAGTGCACCTTCCACTTTGAACTTTTCAT
>CAZHYA010000430.1:0-429 GCA_964536525.1 uncultured Bacteroidales bacterium
GATAATCGCTTTTATAACTTGCTGTATTTCAGCAATATATGATTAACATGCCATAAGGTCGAATGTGCCGGCAAATGCCGTTGGGTTTGGATCAGGCACACCTTAAAATTCTTTTGGTGTGCAGCCTTACAAAATCGGAAATTCATCCCGAAGTTGTGGGATGTTTACATCCCAGCCGAAGGTATCCCTGATCTTCACACGCAGGGCATCGGCCGATTTGGGCTCCCCGTGGTTGATAAAAACTTTTTCAGGCGCCTGCTTCAGCGCGGAAAGCCAGTTGATGATCTGTGCCTGGTCGGCATGCGACGACATGGTTCGGATATCTTCGATGTGCGCCCTGACAGGGTAGTAATCACCGTGGATCTTGATCTCGTGGGCACCGTCGTGGATCGACCTGCCACGCGTCCCCTCGGCCTGGTAACCGGGAAT
>CAZHYA010000430.1:439-1982 GCA_964536525.1 uncultured Bacteroidales bacterium
AAGGTGTCCAAGCAGCAGCCCGACCACGGGGGGCATCGCTGCGACCACAGATGCTTCCGTGCTGCGCTGGGCCGTCTCTGCCGCGACGGCGTCTTCCACAGCAATCGATTCCGCGACCATCCCTTGCCCGGTTCGCAGCTCTCAGTCGGCGAAGCCATTCTGTCGCCGACCCGCACCTACCTGCCGGTTATCCGCGCCATCCGGCCGGCTGTCGGCGGCCAGTTGCTCCGTTTCCTTGAAAGACCTTATCATTTTGGTGTTCCTGAACACCTCGTCGAAGATCTCGGGACCCAGCTTATGCCAGCGGTAATATTTATTGAATACCTTGCTCACATCGATCCCCATGGGAGAATCAAGGAAGATCGGGATATTGGGGATCTCATTGGCCTGCTCGAGTTTCCAGAAGAGGTACATGAAGTCCTGGGCGCGGTCGACGGTGAAGCTGGGAACGATAAGAATGCCATTTCTTCCGGCAACCTTATGCAGGATGTCCCTGAATTGTTCTTCATTGTCGACATGCGGGTGGATACGGTCGCCATAAGTGGACTCAACGATCACATAATCGGCTTTTTCAGGCCTGTCGGGGACTTCCAGCATGGGATCATCCGTCCTGCCTATATCTCCCGAAAAAACGATCCTCTTCCCGTTAACCTCCAGGTCGACAAATGTTGCGCCGATGATGTGGGCATTGTTCCTGAACCGGAACCTGATGTTTTCATCAATCTGTTTCCACTCATCCTCAGGATGAGGCCTCAGCATGGGCAGGGTGTTTTTCGCGTCTTCCAGATCGTATAGCGGCCTGGCCGGTTTGTGCTTTGTATATCCTTCGCGGTTGGCATGCTCGGCATCTTCTTCCTGGATCTTGGCACTGTCGAGCAGGAGTACCTCTGTGATCTCGCAGGTGGGCGCCGATCCGTAAACGGGCCCGTCAAATCCCTGGTGGACCAGCCTGGGCAGGTAGCCGGTGTGGTCGAGGTGGGCATGGGTCAGGATCACGGCGTTGATCTCCGAAGCATCGAAAGGAAGCGGTTGCCAGTTCAGGGCCCTGAGGTGCTTCAGCCCCTGGAAAAGTCCGCAGTCAACGAGTATCTTTTTATCTCCGTTGCTGATGAGTGTCTTCGATCCGGTGACCGTGCCGGCCGCCCCGAGAAATTGGATGCTCAGGCCATCAATTGCTGTAGTATTCATTATGGGTACGTTTAATGAATTTTATGATCGGTTTGGAATGTTTGAGATCTCCAAAGGTAGGGAAAGTAAGGGAAGGGAAAAAGAATAATGGAAAAAGGAAAAAGGAAAATGGAAAATGGAAGAGGGGAAAGGGAAAAGGGAAAAGGGAAAAGGAGAAGGAAGTCTGGGAAGGGAAAAAGCGAACCGCGCGGCGGTCCCTCACTTTTAGCAAGGCCAGCAATCAAGATATTTCAAGCGCGTATCGATTGTTTAAACATTTCCGGGCCATCCTGACCGGCGGAACCGTCATCTCAGAAGAGAGAGGCATGAAGCTTGAGAATGCAACCATTGCAGACCTCGGCGTAGCTGACAAAGT
>CAZHYA010000431.1:0-1980 GCA_964536525.1 uncultured Bacteroidales bacterium
GGGAGCGCAGGGTTGCCGAACTGCTGGAACAGGGAGGGCGGCCCGGCGATTATTCGGGCAGGTACCCCCATGAGCTGTCAGGCGGACAAAGACAGCGTGTATGCATTGCCAGGGCACTGGCGGTGGAACCCGAATTTATAGTTTGCGATGAGTCGGTTTCCGCTCTCGACGTTTCGGTGCAGGCGCAGGTGCTGAACCTGCTCAACAGGCTGAAACATGAGCTGGACCTTACCTATATCTTCATCTCGCACGACCTCTCCGTGGTCAAATATATGTCGGACAGGATGGCCGTGATGCAAAACGGAAGGATCGTAGAGATGGGTGATGCCGACAGCATTTATGCCAGACCAAAAACCGATTACACCAAAAACCTGATCCGGGCGATACCCGGAACAGGCCATTAAAAATACCATAATGACAAAGAAAAAGAAGAGAAAAACATCAGGTGGCGCAAAGAGCTTTTTACAGGATAACATCCTGAGCATCTTCACCGCCGATCCCATCAGGTTATTCAACTATAAGCAGATCTCGGCCAAGCTCACCATCAGGGATCAGGCCGGCCGCGACCTGGTGAGCAAGATCCTGTCGGAGCTGCTCAACGACAAGGTTATCGAAGAAGTCCGCCCCGGAAAATACAGGCTCAGTGCCGAATGGGCAAGGAAACAAAAAAGCTATTCGAGTACCGTAACCGGCATTGTCGACATGAAAAATACCGGAAAGGCGTATGTGATGCCCGAAGACGGTACCGACGACATTTTTATTGCCCCAAACAACACCTACCACGCCCTTCACGGCGACACCGTGAAGGTGAGGCTGTTCCCGAAGCGGAAAGACCATAAGCCCGAAGGACAGATCGTCGACATTGTGAAGAGGGCCAGGGAGCAATTTGTCGGCATCATCGAGGTGTCGAAAAAGTTTTCGTTCGTGGTCCCCGACAGCCGCAACATGCCCGTCGATATTTTCATCCCTCCTGAAAATCTCGGAGGTGCCCGCAACGGGCAGAAGGTGCTTGCCCGGATCACCGAATGGCCCGAGCATTCGAAAAACCCCTTCGGCGAGGTAGCCAGAGTACTGGGAAGCCCCGGCGACCATAATGTGGAGATGCAGTCGATCCTGGCCGAACATGACTTTCCGCTTGGGTTTCCTTCGGCCGTGGAAAAGGAGGCAGAAAGGATACCCTGGGAGATCCCGCAGGAAGAATACGCCAAACGGAGGAATTTCAGGGATGTATGGACCATTACCATCGACCCCGAGGATGCCAAGGACTTCGATGATGCGCTCTCGCTGAAGAAACTCCCCTCCGGCAACTGGGAAGTGGGTGTACACATTGCCGATGTGAGCTATTACGTGAAGCCGGGCAGCCTCATCGATGAAGAGGGTTTCAAAAGAGGCACCTCCGTGTATCTTGTCGACAGGGTGATCCCCATGCTGCCCGAGAAGCTGTCGAACAACGTATGCTCATTAAAGCCCAACGAAGATAAACTTTGTTATTCGGCGGTATTTGAGCTCGACAACAATGCCCGCGTAAACGCTCAGTGGTTCGGGCGCACCGTGATCAATTCCGACAGGAGGTTCAATTACGATGAGGTGCAGGAGATCATTGAATCGTCGAAGGGCGAACATGCGCAGGAGATCGGCATATTGCACCGGCTGGCCGTGAAGCTGAGGGAAGAACGCTTCAGGAACGGCTCCATTAATTTTTCCACCCAGGAGGTGAAGTTCAGGCTCGACGAGAACGGCGCCCCGCTGAGCGTATATCTGAAAGAGCAGAAAGACTCGAACAGGCTTATAGAGGATTTCATGCTGCTGGCCAACAAGAAGGTGGCCGAATTCATCGGCATGAAAAAGGGTAAGGAAAGGCCAAAGACCTTTATTTACAGGGTTCACGACACCCCTTCGCCCGAAAAGCTGAACACCTTCATCGCCTTTCTTGGCAAGCTGGGCTATTCGCTCAAAATTAATTCGCACGAAAGCCTTGCC
>CAZHYA010000432.1:0-1957 GCA_964536525.1 uncultured Bacteroidales bacterium
GAGGCGACGGGCAATGGCGTAGGATAACCAGCCTCCCCTGTAACATACCACCTCAGGCACCTTAAAGAGTGCTGTTTCCAGTGTGGCAGTGCCGGAGGTCACCATCGCGGCCCTGGCCATGCCAAGCACTACATGCATTCTGCCACTTAAAACCTTTACTCCGGGATGTTTCCAGGCTTCTTCGTAAACCTGCTGCGGCGCTGAAGGGGCCGCGGCTACCACAAACTGGTATTCCGGAAAATATTCCGTCATCCGAAGCATCAGCGGGAGCATTTTGCGGATCTCCTGCTTACGGCTTCCGGGGAGGACGGCAATTACCGGCTTGATCCCTGATTGCAGGTCCGGCAAGCCCTCGCCCCGGTCCACCGGAGCCGCGTCAATGGCATCGAGGAGGGGATGTCCGACAAAATCGACTTCATAATCATATCCGGCGTAAAAATCCTTTTCAAAGGGCAGGATCACATACATGCGCTCAACATGCTTCTTGATCTTGTGTACCCTCGATTTCTTCCATGCCCATACCTGCGGGGAGATATAGTAGAAAACCCTTATCCCCTGCCGGGAAGCAAATTCGGCGATCCTGAGGTTGAAGCCGGGATAATCGACAAGGATCAGCACGTCGGGCTTCCAGGATAGAATGTCGTTCCTGCAAAACTTAAGGTTCTTCATGATGGTCCTGATGTTGAGCAGCACCTCCAGAAAGCCCATAAAGGCAAGCTCGCGGTAATGCTTCACGAGGGTGCATCCCAGGGCTTCCATCAGGTCGCCGCCCCAGCAGCGGAATACAGCAGATCGATCCTGCTTCTTCAGCTCCTTCATAAGGTTTGAGGCGTGCAGGTCGCCTGAAGCTTCACCGGCTATGATATAGTATTTCATAATTGCCCGACCAGGGTCGCCTTTTCCGGCGCCCGATGATTATTTTATTACAAAATATGCGATGACATAGATGAACGTGACCAGCAATAAACCCCTCCCGGTATCATCAAACTTCCGGCTTACAAAGTAGTATCGGATAAAAAAGAGGTTGATGACAGGGCTTACCAGCAGCAACAGGCTTTCATCGAATGTGTTTACCGATCCGGCGAAATTTTTATAGAGGGCGAGTGCGCCATAAAGCAGTCCGTAGACAGCAACCGGCATCAACATGCCGATGAGCACTCCAAACCATACCGAATTCCTGTTAAACATCCAGGTCAAAGCTTTTTATATGTTCCAGGGCATGATGTGCTGTAAGATCATAATGAACGGGCACCACCGAAACATAATTCTGCCTGAGCGCCCATTCGTCAGTTTCAACCCTGTCGTCAAGAAGTTCATATCTCCCCTTAAGCCAATAATACGCCTGGTCGGCAGGGTCTTTTCGCTCATCGTACTCTTCAACCCAGCGTGCATTGGCCTGGTGGCATACCTTTATCCCCCTGATCGCATCACCATTCACTGCAGGGATGTTCACATTGAGGCAGATAAAATCGGGAAGCCCCCTTTGCAGCACCTGTTGGGCAATGGCCTTCACGTACTTGTCGACATGGCTGAAATCGGCCGCATGGCTGTAATCGCAGAGGGAAAACCCGATTGAAGGGATCCCGCTGATGGTGCTTTCGAGCACGGCCGCCATCGTTCCGGAATACACGATATTGACGGAGGCATTTGACCCGTGGTTGATGCCCGATACGAGCAGGTCGGGCTTACTGCGGAGCACGATCTGTTCGCCAAGCTTGACACAGTCGACCGGCGTACCCTTACACGACCATATGGCCAGGCCATTTTCCTGGAAACGTTTCTGAAGCCTCAACGGGCTCCTCACGGTGATGGCATGGCCGGTGCCCGACATGGGCTCTTCGGGTGCCACCACTGTCACATCTCCAAGTTCCTGCATCAGGGCTGTCAGCTTCCTGATGCCGGATGCGTCGACACCGTCGTCGTTCGTGACAAGTATGTGTGGTCTTTTCATCTTTTC
>CAZHYA010000433.1:0-1955 GCA_964536525.1 uncultured Bacteroidales bacterium
GTTACGTGCTCTGTTCTGAAAAGGGCCATGGTTAATTGAACGCAATATTACTGAAAATATTCCTTCATCCTGTCGAAGAAGCCCTTGTCGTTGCTACCGGGGTTGGGCCTGAAGTTCTCCGACTTCCTCAGTTTCTCGAGGATCTCTTTCTCGTCTTTCGAAAGCTCTTTGGGTATCCACACGTTGATGGTCACCAGCTGGTCGCCCCGGCCATAGCCATTCACTTCAGGCAGGCCTTTGCCTTTGAGGCGCATCACTTTGCCGGCCTGTGTGCCCGGGCTGATCCTGATCCTCGCCTTGCCGTCGATGGTGGGCACCTCCACGGTTTCGCCCAGGGCGGCATCGGCAATGCGGATATATTGTTCATAAAGCAGGTTACGTCCGTCCCTGGTCAGTTCGGGATGGGGCTTTTCCTCGATCAGCACGAGCAGGTCGCCCGGGATGCCGCCGCGGGCGCCGGCATTGCCTTTGCCGCTGACCGACAGCTGCATGCCTTCTTCCACCCCTGCCGGGATCCTGATGGTGATGACGTCTTCGCCGCGGATCACGCCCTGCCCGGCACATTCGGGACATTTCTCGGTGATCGTGCGTCCCTCTCCATGGCATGAAGGGCAGGTGGAGGCCGTCTGCATCTGCCCGAGGAAGGTGTTGGTGACCTGTATCACCTGCCCGGTGCCGTTGCAGGTGTGGCAGGTGCCCATGGAGGAGCCGTGTTTCGCTCCTGATCCGTCGCAGGCCTTACAGCCGATGTATTTGTTCACCTTGAGCTTCTTCTCCACCCCGGTGGCGATCTCCTGCAGGGTGAGCGACACCTTGACCCTGATGTTGCTGCCACGGTTGACCCTTCTCCTGCCTTGTGCCCTTCCGCCGCCAAAGCCGCTGAAGGCACCGCCAAAGGCGCCACCGAAGATATCGCCGAACTGGCTGAAGATGTCGTCCATGCTCATGCCGCCGCCGAAGCCCCCATGGCCGTTCTTTACCCCGGCATGGCCGAACCTGTCGTAACGGCTCTTCTTGTCGGGATTGCTTAAAACCTCATAAGCCTCTGCCGCCTCCTTGAACATGGCCTCGGCATGCGGATCGTCGGGGTTCTTGTCGGGATGGAACTTCAACGCCATCTTGCGGTAAGCCTTCTTGATCTCCTGCTCGGAGGCATTGCGCTCTACCTCCAGTATCTCATAATAATCTCTTTTCGACATCTCGGATCGGTATTCCATCACCCTTAATTGCCAACAACAACCCTGGCAAATCGGATAACCTTATCGTTCAGTAAATAGCCATTCTCAACCACATCCACTACCTTGCCTTTCATGTCGGGCGTGGGGGCAGGGACATTGGTGATGGCTTCATGGAAATCGGTGTTAAATTCTTCCCCGATCACTTTCATGGGCTCGAGGCCTTTCTGCGAGAGGGTCTTTTTCAGCTTGTTGTAGATGAGTTCGATGCCTTCAATATGATTTTTGTCGACATCACCCTCGCCGCTTGTCTTCAGGGCCCTTTCAAAATCATCCAGCACGGGGAGCAAGGCGGTCATCACGTCTTCCGAAGCCGTCTTAAAAAGCTCGAGCTTCTCCTTCTGCGTGCGTTTCCTGAAATTGTCGAATTCGGAAAACAGCCGCAGGTACTTATCGTTAAGTTCGTCGAGTTTTTCACCCATTTCCTGTATCTTTTCAGCCTGCGGGTCCTTCCTGCCCGAAGCCTTTGCCTTGCGGCCCTTCTTTTCTTTCTTTTCAGCAGCGACATCGCTGTCGTCCTGCTGCTGCATATCTTTCTTTGATTCTTCTGCCATGGTATTTAAATCTTCTTTAATTCATCAATCATTGCTTTCGCCCATCAAATCGCCTGCCATAGTATTTTTTCAGGACAAATTGTCAGAACGATATGCTACCCTGATCCGGGTCTTTGCCCGACTGATGCAATTCGCAAGCACGCCGGCGGGCCTCAAATTGATTTAG
>CAZHYA010000434.1:0-1936 GCA_964536525.1 uncultured Bacteroidales bacterium
TGGACCGGTTAGAAGGGAAAAACCCATAAAGCCATGAAACCACGAAAACTGTTGATTCAATTATTTCGGAATCGCTTAGTCATTAAAGTATAAAAGAATAATAACCATGTACAACATCATCATTTTCGGCCCTCCGGGATCCGGCAAGGGCACACAGAGCATCAGGCTGGCTGAAAAATACCGCCTCACCCATATTTCAACGGGCGACATCTTCCGGAGCGAGATCAAGGAAAAAACGGAGCTTGGCCTGAGGGTTCAGGCCATCATCGAACGGGGAGAGCTGGTTTCCGACGCGTTGCTTGCCGACCTTTTGCGGTCGGCCATACAAAAACATCCCGACACGGAGGGTTTCCTGTTCGACGGGTATCCCCGCACCATCCAACAGGCACACGACCTTGATGCATTGTTATCTGATCAGGATGCAGCTGTGGATGTGGTGCTGGCGCTGGAAGTCGGCGATAATGAGCTCATGGACCGCTTGCTGAAACGGGCACAGATTGAAGGGCGCAAGGACGATACCGAAGAGGTGATCGCCAACAGGCTGAAGGTTTACCATAGCCAGACCAAGCCGCTCATGGAGTTTTACGATGCCCGCGGCTTACTGCATAGCGTAAACGGAGTTGGTTCAATTGACGACATCTTCGGCCGTTTATGCCAAAAGATCGGTAAATGATAAGCTCCCGGGTGCAAGCCGTTCAGGGCTGTTATTTCTTGCCCAGTTCCTTTGATACGCTGACGGTATTGTCGGTATTGTAGTTAATCTCAAAGCCCAGCTTCTTGAATACCGCCACCATGGCTTTGTTGTCCTTGGTGGTTTCGGCAAAGATCCTTTTCATTTTCCAGTTCACTGCGATGCTCTCGCAATAGCTTGTCAGGAGGGTACCCAGTTCCTTCTTCTGGTAGGCATCCGTGATCAGGATAGCATATTCAACTGAAGTGAGGTCGGGATCGGAGATCAGCCGGCCCACGCCGATGAGCTTTTTGCGGCCCTCATCCTCTATCTCGGCAACGATACCTATTTCCCTGGCATAGTCGATATAGCAGAACTGTGTGGCCACCTCATGGGCGTCGTAATGGAAGTTATACCTGAAGCGTGAATAGATCGACTCTTTCGAGCAGCTGCCGAGCAGTTCCAGCCAGAGGGGTTCATCCTCGGGCTTGATGGGCCGCATGATGATGGGTGTGCCATCGTTGAGTTTGGCAGCCTTGATCAGCTTATCAGGGTAGGGATGGAGCAGCAGGTGCGAATATTCAGGCAGTTTTTTCCCTACGGCCTCCTGGTCGAGCACGATGCGGGCGTCGAGTGCGATCGCGTCGGTGGGGGTTACCAGTAAAGGGTTGATGTCAAGCTCGGCAATCTCGGGGTAGTCGGCGGCAAGGTATGACATCCTGATCATGATCTCGATGAGTTTTTCAATGTTCTTGGGTGTGCTGCCGCGATAGCCTTTCAGCAATGGATAGATCTTGAGGTTCTCCAGCATGCGCCTGGCAAGCCGTTCGTTGAGCGGAGGGAAACCCAGCGAGCGGTCTTTGAAGAGCTCGGCAGCCGTGCCTCCCATGCCGATCATCATGGCTGTGCCGAAAACGGGGTCTTTCTTGATCCCCAGGATCAACTCAATGGAGTCCCTGGCGTTAAACATTGGTTGTACGGTAACCCCCTCGATCTTCGCATCGGGTAGCTTATGCCTGATGCTCCCGGTCATGTTCTTATAGGTCATCCATACCGTGTTCTCATCTTCGATGTTTAAGGCCACACCGCCAACATCCGACTTGTGGGTGATGTCGGGCGACAGGATCTTCAGCACCACGGGGTAACCGATCTTGTTGGCGATATCGGCGGCCTGGAGGGCGGAATATGCCGGCTGGGGCCTTGTGGTGGGGCGCATCAAAACCGGTGATCTCCTTCAGCGCCTCACCCAGCTCCTGCATCAGCCTG
>CAZHYA010000435.1:0-1572 GCA_964536525.1 uncultured Bacteroidales bacterium
CCCCATGCCCCTCACCTGCAGCTCGAGCTGGCCCAGGTAGTCGATGTCGTCGTCGTTGCCCATCGACTTCAGGATCTCCCCGATCTTTTCGTCCGAAGGCCTTGTGGTTCGCCGGTCGCTGGGCTCGAAGGCCGTGCTGAAGTCCAGGCCGGAGAACCTGTCAATATTTTTCTGCCATGCCTCCACATCCAGCTTGTCGAGCTTTTCCTTCACGTAGTTGCTCACCCTCAGGGTGCGTTCAAATTTCTTTCCTTCACAGGAGATGCCCGGTCCCATAATGCATCCGTCGCAGCATAGCAGTTCCAGATGCTGGCTTTTGATGAGTCCGTTCTCGAACTCCTTGATGGCATCCCTGAAGTTCTCCTTCCCCTCGGCCACCAGCACGTTGCCGTCGCAGATGTCGTCGGTGTGGGCAGTGGACTGTAGCAGGCCCCTGCTCACCGGAAATACCGCTCCCTTGCCGGAGGTGGGCTCGTCGAAGGGCCTGGGCTCGACGGTTTCAGGGCTGATCCCCTCTTCTTCGAACAGCTGCCTCAGTTCCCTGAAGGTGATGGCCTCGTCGATCTCGTCGCTCTCGGCTTTCTTGGCGATGCAGGGACCGATAAACACGATGCGTGCCCCTCCGCCGTACATCTTGCGGATCACCCTCGCCGTGGCCACCATGGGCGATACGACGGGCGCCAGCGAATCGACAAGGCCGGGATGGTAATATTCAATGTACCTCACGATGGCCGGGCAGTCGGACGAGATATAACGCTTGCCGTTGACATCTTTCAGCAGCTTGCTGTATTCTGCCGCCACCAGGTCGGCACCAAACGAAACTTCCATCACCCGGTCGAAGCCCAACGCCCTGATCATGCCGCTGATCACGGCGGGGTCTTGTATATGCTTGAATTCGGCCGGGAAACTGGGAGCCAGGATAGCAATTGTCATTTCACTGTTATTCAATAATTCTCTAACCACATTATTTGTATTAATGAATACCTTGGCTCCCTGGTTACAAACCTTTACACAGTTTCCGCAGCCGATACAACGCTCCCTGATCACCTCCGCCTGGCCGTTCATGATGCGGATGGCCTTGGCGGGGCATTCCCTCACACAGGTAAAGCACATCCTGCACCTGTCCTTGACGGTGTAAACAAGTTGCCTTTTCCTGATATCATCTTTCATCACAGCGTGTATTTCTTGTTTTCGTTATTTCAATACTTCCCTCGCCTCGTAGGAGGTGTGAAGCAGTTCATGGCTCAGGTGGCCGCAGGGCTCACCCAGGAATTTGTCGTATATCCCGATGATGTCGGGATTACGGTGCGACACCTTGATGCTTTCCTCATCGTCGATACGGTAGAGGGTTTTCATGCGGGCGATGATGGCTTCCCTGCCGGCCCCTATCTTTTGTCCGCCTCCGGCGATGCAGCCTCCGGGGCAGGCCATGATCTCTATGAAGTGGATGTCGTTGCGCCCGTTCCTGATCTCGTCGAGCAGCACCTTTGCGTTGCCCAGGCCGCTGACCACCGCCACGCCGATCTCCAGCCCGTCGATGTCGATCCTGGCCTCCTTGCGGCCTTCCAGTCC
>CAZHYA010000435.1:1582-1922 GCA_964536525.1 uncultured Bacteroidales bacterium
GGATCCTGAAGCTGACCAGCTCCTTGCCGGTGAGGCGGTAGTACGCCGTCCTGATGGCGGCTTCCATCACCCCACCGGAAGCACCGAAAAGCTTTCCGGCCGTGCTGCGGTAGCCCATGGGGGAGTCGGCCAGCTCGGGCTCGAGCTTGTGGATGTCGACGCCGTGCATACGGATAAAGTCGGCCAGCTCACGGTTGGTGAGCACGGCATCCACGTCGGTGATGCCGCCATGGGTCATCTCGTTGCGCTGGGCCTCGAACTTCTTGGCCGTGCAGGGCATGATCGACACGGAATAGATCTTTTCAGGATCGAGGCCTTCGCGCTGGGCGTGATAGCTCTT
>CAZHYA010000436.1:0-1919 GCA_964536525.1 uncultured Bacteroidales bacterium
CCCATGGCCAGATCGACGTCGAAGAAGGGACCGCCGATACAGACAATGTCATATTTGTGAGGCAGATCGAAGAGGTGATTCCTGATCATCTGGGACGGCGTAATCAACTCCCTCGTCTTTTCATCCGAGGCAAGCCCCTTGATGGGCGATATGAGACAGGTGGGGCCTTTCTTCCTGGCGATGAGCGGTTTTATGTAATTCAGTATTTCGGGGAGCCCATTCATCGTGATTGACAGAATGATAAAGGGATTCTCGTCGACGATCCTTTCGAGGTCGTGGGTGGCCCTTACCCTGGGTGAGAGGCGTGGGACCCTGTCGATGCCGCCGTATAGCCGTGCAAGATCATCGGTCAGATGCTTGGGATTGAGATGGCTCCGGTTGATCTCCTCGCAGAGATCGCTATTGTGATAATAGATGGTGATGTCTTTTTCATCACGGCCGAATTTGTAGGCAAAGGATGTGCCCAGCCTGCCCGGTCCGATAATGGCTATTTTTGATCCGTCAAGTTCGTTCATGGCTCCTCTTGCAATGCCCTTTTGCCGTGAAGATGTGACGGTAAGGGCGTTATGTGGTCGGGAGAGGATAGCGGCTTATCGATACCATGTCAATATTGTTTGAATAATAAAAACTTCTCTGTTGAAAATGAGGGGAACATGAAGTATAAGGCGGAAGATTACAGTGAAACCGGAAGGTGTTTTTTTCGTGATAACCTTTAAAAAAGTGAATAAGTGGTTTGGTAAACTTCATGTCCTGAACAATATCGATTTCCATGTTGATGCCGGTGAGGTGGTGGTGGTATGCGGTCCAAGCGGGTCGGGCAAGAGCACGCTCATCAGATGCATTAACAAGCTTGAACCGATTCAGGAGGGAGAAATTATCGTCGATAACATCCCTATTCATGATTCCCGCATCAACCTGACCCACCTCAGAGCCGAGATCGGTTTTGTCTTTCAGCAGTTCAATCTCTACCCTCATATGACTGCTCTCGAAAATATAACACTGGCACCCGTCAATGTCAGGAAGACGAAAGCCGAAGAAGCGGAATCGCTGGGCTTGCAGCTTCTTGAAAAAGTCGGCATCAGTGAGAAGGCGCATTCATATCCTGCCCAGCTTTCCGGTGGGCAGCAGCAGCGCGTGGCGATTGCCCGGGGCCTTGCGATGAAGCCGAAGATAATGCTCTTCGATGAGCCCACATCGGCCCTTGATCCTGAAATGATCAACGAAGTGCTCGATGTCATGAAAGATCTTGCCCGCGAAGGGATGACCATGATTGTGGTAACCCACGAGATGGGCTTTGCCCGTGAGGTGGCCGACCGGGTGGTTTTTATGGATGAAGGAATCATCATGGAGACGGCAAAGCCTGATGATTTCTTTTACAATCCCCAGCATGAACGGACCAAGCTTTTCCTGAGCAAGATTTTGTCGCATTAGGAGGTGAGTGTCAGTCGGCGGTCGAAGGATCGACGTCGAGGGCAGAACATTTTATAACCAGATAAAACAAGGAGGTTTCTGATGAAAAGGCAGATGTGGAAACATGTTGTATTCGCGTTGGCTGTGGTAATGCTCGTTCCCTGTGTATGCCTTGCCGGCCCTACCTATGACCGTGTGAACGAGACCGGTGTGGTGCAGGCGGGCTTGATGTACAACAGCATCCCGGCGGCCTATTTCAACGACAAAAACGAATGGGTCGGATTCGACGTTGACGTTGCCGAGGAAGTGGTGAAACGCATCGGTCAGTCCATGGGGAAGGACCTGAAAATGGAGAAGGTCAAGGTCAACAACAAGACCCGTATTTCATTCCTCACGTCCGGCCGCATCGATATGAGTACGGCAAACATGACCCACAAACGTGAACGGGACAAGACAATCGATTTCTCGATCACCTATTTCTTCGATGGGCAGAAAATCCTGGCGAAAAA
>CAZHYA010000437.1:0-1910 GCA_964536525.1 uncultured Bacteroidales bacterium
TGTTTAAAAAGTCAAATTTTTGAAATTACACCGCCTGAATTACTTTGGGCACCTCTATGGATCCTTTGTGGCCCTTTGTGGTTCAATGGGTGAAAAAAATCACGATGGCCGCAAAGTGCAACACAAAGTTTCCCAAAGACTTTAAGGCAGCCCTCATGGAAAAATTTCATAATTTTAACTTCAGAAAAACAAGTTTTCACAGGCATTTATCAACCTCCATGAAATGAGAAAATCCTACATCATCCTTCTGCTGGCCCTCCTGGGAGCAGCCTGCGGGACAACTACAGTAAACGATGGCAATAAGGAATCCCGGTCTGGTCGCAGTGAGAACGACTTCGCGAGGATGGACACCACCCCGAAGGTGACCGGCATCGGCGGGATATTCTTCTTTACCGACGATCCGGAAAGTATTAAGGCATGGTATGGAGAGAACCTGGGCCTGGCGATCAGCGAATACGGCTCGAGCTTTGAATTCAGGAACGCCAACCGGCCCGAAGAGATCAACTACCTGCAATGGAGCCCCTTCAAAAGGGGCAGCGAATATTTCGCCCCCTCGGAGAAGGAGTTCATGATCAATTACCGGGTGAATAACATCGAAGGCCTTGTCAGGAAGTTAAAAGCCGGTGGAGCCACCGTCCTCGACAGCATCACATCCTATTCCTACGGGAAGTTCGTCCATATCATGGATCCCGAAGGGAACAAGCTCGAACTGTGGGAGCCGGTCGACAGCGTCTTTACCGCAATGGATGGCCCGACGACCAAATAAACGGTCTCAGGCTATTCGATATACCGCTGGCCGATGACTTTAGCCCCGGTAAGGAAAGAGATGCCCTGCTGCCCGTGTGTGCTGATCATGACGGCCTGGATCAGCAGCTGGTCGCTGTAGCTCCCGGCCGCCCATTCGATGATGAAATTGGCGCCGGCACCCCCGAACTTCTCCACTTCCTCCACCACGAATTCGATCGATTCAAGCGGCGATACCAGGATGGTATGGTCGATATATTCTTTAAGCGTATTGCCATAAGAATCATAGTAGTTGACCGAGAGGAGATAGGCCGTATCGGTAAGCGAGGTGTTTCGTATGCTGACCGTGGTGGTAAGCATGAACCTGTTGGTGCCGTCACGCTCGTAGATGTCGGAGTATACCGGGAGATAATCGGTTTCAAAATACCTGAGGGTGGCACTGTCGGGGTTCACAAAGGTATACTTGTGGCTGGGATGGCTCTTCTTGATGGTGTCGGCCGGCTGCTCCCTGTGGCAGGCCATCAGTGCAAGCAGTGTGATGAATATTATGTTCCTCAACATGGATTTTTTTTACAAAATACGGAAAATTTATGAGAACGGCCGAGTGTCGGCCCGACTATTTTTTTCTGCTAACTTTGAAGCATGATCTCTTTCCCCAATGCAAAGATCAACCTGGGACTGCAGGTGCTGCGCAGGCGCGGCGACGGCTTTCACGATATCGAAACCGTTTTTTACCCCGTTGCGCTGCACGACAGCCTGGAGATCGTTCCGGCACCGGGCAATGAAACCACTATTGCGCATTACGGCATTCCGGTGCCCGGCGATGACGACCTTTGCCTGAAGGCCTGTGCCCTGCTCAGGGAAGACCATGACCTTTCCCCCGTCACGATCCACCTGCTCAAGGGCATCCCGGTGGGCGCCGGGCTGGGGGGAGGATCCTCGGATGCGGCCCACACCCTGCGCATCCTCAACAATATGTTCAGCCTTGGCCTCGATGATGCTGCCCTTGAGCAACTGGCAGCGAAGCTGGGCAGCGACTGTCCCTTCTTTATCCGCAACAGGCCCGTATTGGCCACCGGCAGGGGAGAGGTGTTCGAAGATGTAAATGCCGTCCTGGCGGGAAAATTATTGCTGCTTGCAGATCCGGGCATCCACATCAGCAGCCG
>CAZHYA010000438.1:0-1889 GCA_964536525.1 uncultured Bacteroidales bacterium
CTCCATCAAAAGGAGTGTTAGAAACTAGAAAATATTTAGCTGAAAAAAATTGAAAGCACTGCCCCGCAGGCATCGCTGATCGTGTAGGCATTGTCGCGGTCGCGGCCCAGGTCGTTGGGCTCGAGGTACAGCACGAATTCGGCCGGCAGCACTTCGGGAGCCACCACCGTCGAAACCATATGGTTGTTGTGTGGCCGTTCATCATCTTTCCCGTTGGGCTTCGAGAGTGTTACTTCAAACACCAGCGGGCCATCAAAGCCCATCCAGTCGGGTGCCGGCAGGCTCACCGCTTCCTTTTCAAGGAATCCCAGCTTGCCGGTCCACAGGTATTCCGACCGGGGCCCGCCCTTCAGCCCATAGGTGATGGTAAGCTTATGCAGGGGCTGCGCACCCAGGTTACGGATCACCACCACGGGGCTGCCGCAGACGGGGTTGACACGGCTGTAGGAATCCTTGCCGCTGGGGACGATGACATCCTCCATGGCGGCATCCAGCCTGAAGTTGGGTGGCCCGTAGGTGAACAGCTGGTGCGACATGCGGAACTCCCCGTCCTTTTCCCCGTTGTCGCGGTACATCTCTATGCCGTAGTCGATGGTCACCGTGTCGCCCGGATGCACGAAGGGGGTGAGGTCGAAGTCGTATTCATCCACTTTGGTGCCGGGGCACCACCCTGCCCGGTCGAAGGGCCAGGTGCCACCCTGCGGGTAGATGGGGTTGAAGCCGCAGTCCTTCCACACATTCCAGCGGAAATGATCCCAGCCGTTGATGTAGTAAGAGTGTGTCTTGCTGTCCCACTCGCAGCAGTTGCGCGGGCCGTTATGCCCGTGGCCCGAGATCCTGGCCCGCAGCATGTACGAACCGGCCAAGGGGTCGAGCACCAGGCTCCTGGCCTTCAGCACGCTGTCGTCGGCAAGATCGCCATATTTGTACAATCCCTGCGGATAAAGGTTCTCCACGCTGATCACATCCCTGGGCGGGGTGCCCTCTACGAAGATGAACTGCATGTGGCGCAGCTCCTGGTTGTTGCCCGACTTCAGGTCGACCTTCCCTCTCAGCAGCGGGGCATAGTCGGTCACGTCGTACACCCAGGTCCAGCCCTGCCCGCCACCCATCACCAGGCGCTTGCCATATGGGGTGATGAAGCTGCCCAGCTCGAAGCCTTCCACGGTGTCGCCATCCGGCAGGTACACCATGGTATGCGTATGGTAATCCCATTCCCCGCAGGGGTACTGGTCGCCCTTGGTGGCGGAATCGCACTTCAGGCGGCGCACCATCAGAATCTTCTCCCAGGTGCGGCCGTCATCGGGAAAGTCGAAAGTATCGCGGTACGGGGCGCCCCATCCCTCCGGGCTGGGATCATCCCAGCGGAAGGTCTGTACCACCAGCGTGTCGGGCTGCGCAGATGCGGCCATAGCCAGCATGCTGATCAACAACGAAGTGAAAAATATCCTCATGGCGTTCTGATTTGGGGTAAAGGTAGGGAAATAAGGATATGAAAATGGTTTAATGCACCTCACCCCCATTACCCCCCAACCCCCTATTGAAGCTGTCTCAAAAGTTTAGGGATGGTAATTTTACCGTCTGAATTACTTTGCGTGCCTTTGAGAATCCTTTGCGCCCCTTTGTGGTTCAATGAATTAAAAATCACGGGTATAAAACCCTCCGAGTTCGTCGGGATTGTTCGACTTACAGATTTCAGTTCGCTCCACTCCTGAAATCTGTGTCTCACGAATAACCACAAAGATCACAAAGGGCAACACTAAGTTTCACAAAGACTTTTGAGACAGCCTCCCAGGGGGTGAGGTGTTGAGAAACCAACCAACTGTTGGATAATTCGAGGCATTGCCGACAATAAAACTCCAAAGCAGGCCCTAAACAGTCCACCCTCA
>CAZHYA010000439.1:0-1175 GCA_964536525.1 uncultured Bacteroidales bacterium
CCATACCTTTTTACACCCGTTAGGGTATAAATATTTAAAAATATGGCAAAATTATTCCCGAAAAGGTATAAAAAGCAAAAATATTGATTATATTTGCACCCTAAAGGGTATAATATGGACATTGCAACTTTTGTTAAAGGGAAACGAAAATCAGTGCGGCTGACACAGCCGGAGCTGGCCGAAAAAGCCGGTGTGGGGCTGCGTTTCGTCCGCGAACTGGAACAGGGCAAGCAGAGCCTGCGATTGGATAAGGTTAACCAGGTGCTGCAGCTTTTCGGATACGAGGCAGGACCTGTTCCCATGAAGAAGGACACAGAGCCTGATCCCCGCTTCCCGGAATACTACTCCCAGTCCTGAATAAAACAAGATGCGACAAGCACTCATTAAAATAAAGGACCAGGTCGCCGGCCGCCTCACCCAGGATGAGCATGGTTACCACTTCGTATATGACAAAGCCTATGCTGCGCAACCGGATGCAAGACCGGTGAGCCTGACCCTGCCGGTAAGGGAAGCCCCCTATGTTTCAGCCGTGCTGTTCCCTTTCTTCGACGGGCTGATCCCCGAGGGCTGGCTGCTGGATATCGTTGCAAAGAACTGGAAGCTGAATCCCAGGGACCGCATGGGGCTGCTGCTGGCCTGCTGCAGGGATTGCATCGGGGCAGTGAGTGTAGAGGAAATCAAGGAGGAAGAGCCATGAGAGGATGCCTGTATTGCTACCGGCCCCTGACAGGAAATGAGGAGGATTTCCATGTGCCCTGCGCGAGGAAGATGTTCGACCAGGCCGTTCCGCCTGCCATGCCCTGGTCGGAAACCGACCTGGAAGCCCTGGCCATGGAGGTGGTTCAAAGCCGGACAGCCCTCACCGGCGTGCAGCCGAAATTGTCGCTGCACATCTCAGGGAGAAATAAGGAGAATAAAGAAAGAAGGTTTACCATCGTCGGCTTATGGGGAGGATATATTTTAAAACCTCCCGCCGCCCTGTACCCGCAATTGCCCGAGGTGGAAGACCTGACCATGCACCTGGCCGGGCTGGCCGGAATAAGGACAGCGCCCCACTGCCTGATCAGGCTGAAGTCGGGCAGGCTTGCCTACCTGACCAAACGGATGGATCGTACCCGTAAAGGCAAACTGGCCATGGAGGATATGTGCCAGCTGACCGGGAGGCTGACTGAAGC
>CAZHYA010000439.1:1185-1424 GCA_964536525.1 uncultured Bacteroidales bacterium
AGGGCAGCTGTGTTTTTATCGCATTGGCCATTCTCAGATACTCTGCAACCCGCGGCCTGTGTGTGGTCAATTTCTTTGAATTGCTGCTATTCTCGTTCATCACCGGCAATGCCGACATGCATCTCAAGAATTTTTCGCTGCTGGAACAACCCGGTCAGGGCATGACCTTGTCGCCGGCCTATGACCTGGTAAACACGGCCCTGGTGAACCCGGCCGATGATGAAGAACTGGCACTGACG
>CAZHYA010000439.1:1468-1888 GCA_964536525.1 uncultured Bacteroidales bacterium
AAAAAAGAAGCTGAAAAAGCCGGATTTTGTCACGGCCATGGACAATTCCCATCTGGCCGCCAGACAGCAGGAAAACATCTTTAAAAAGATGGAAAATGCCATCCCGCAATGGGCGGCGCAGATCGACATCAGCTTTTTGGACAAGGGATCGCGGGAGCAATATAAAACCCTCATCGATAACAGGGCCGGCCGGGTGCTGTGAGGCCGGATCCTGGTTGCTGGCTGCTGGATGCTGGATCCTGGATACTAGCTGCTGGATCCTGGATCCTTGATACTGGATACTTCAGATTTCAGATTTCTTCCGGCCGGATACCAGATACTTCAGATATCAGATATCAGATTTCTTCCGGCCTGACGCCCGGTGCCCGACGCCTGGAGCCTGATACCTGACGCCCCCGGCACTTCAGAGTTCAGAGTTCA
>CAZHYA010000440.1:0-1887 GCA_964536525.1 uncultured Bacteroidales bacterium
AGCCATATCTGTTGTTTTTTATTTATTGATTATCCTTGTCTTTGTTTGAACTTAGGGTTCTTCTTGTTAATCACATACAAGCGTCCCTTCCGTCTTACGATCTTGCACTCGGCCGACCGTTTTTTTACTGATGCTCTGACTTTCATTGTTATATGCTTTTCTATTTATATCTGAATGTAATTCTTCCTTTTGTCAAATCGTATGGCGACATTTCCAGTTTTACCCTGTCGCCTGGTAAAATCTTTATGTAATGCATACGCATTTTCCCTGAAATATGGGCGATGATCACGTGCCCGTTTTCCAGTTCAACCCTGAACATGGCATTGCCCAATGATTCAATGACAGTGCCGTCTTGTTCTATGGATGCTTGTTTCGCCATATACTTTATTTTGTGTTAATCACTGCTTCAATATAGTCGAATGTCGACAATATCTCGGCCTTTCCCTTCCTCACCACCACATCGTGCTCGTAGTGCGCCGATGGCCGCTTGTCGGCCGTGCTGATCGTCCAGCCGTCGGCTAGTTGAACCACATGCCGCGTCCCCAGGTTCACCATGGGTTCGATGGCCAGCACCATGCCTTCCTGCAGCTTCACGCCCGTCCCGCGCTTTCCATAGTTCGGGACTTCCGGTTTTTCGTGCAGGTTGCGCCCGAGCCCATGACCGACAAGGTCGCGCACCACCGCGTAGCCGTATTGTTCAACATGCGTTTGAACGGCATTCCCGATGTCGCCGATCCTGTTTCCCTCAACCGCCATGTCGATGGCCTTGTAAAGGGATTCCCTCGTACGTTCCATCAGCAGCCTCACCTCATCCTCAACATCGCCAACAGCAAAGGTGTAGGCTGAATCGCCGTAGAAACCGTTTTTCAATACACCGCAGTCGATCGAAACAATATCCCCCTCCATCAGCAGCCGCCGTCCGGGAAAACCATGAACGACCTGCTCATTGACAGAAATGCAAAGGGTGAATGGAAACCCGTTATAGCCTTTGAAGCCTGGTTCGGCACCATGGTCCCTGATAAAGGTTTCTGCAAGCTTATCGAGGTTAATGGTTTCGATGCCGGGCCGGACAAATTTCGCGACTGGATCGTACAACTCCCGGATCCGGTCGATTACAACTTTCTCTTAATAATTCAATTTCTTCTTCGGTCTTGATATGTATCATCAAAAATTGCTTTCCTACATATTGAACGATGACCGGCCCTTTATGCGTCCTGACTTTGTAAGGCCGTCGTAGTGCCTCATCAGCAGGTGGCTTTCAATTTGCTGCAGGGTGTCGAGCACCACGCCCACGAGGATGAGCAGCGAGGTCCCGCCGTAGAATTGAGCAAACTGCTGGTTCACGCCTACCTGTACGACCAGGGCCGGCATGATGGCCACAAAGCCCAGGAATATGGATCCCGGCAGGGTGATCTTCGACATCACGTTATCGATGAACTCGGCAGTTTTCCTGCCGGGTTTCACCCCCGGGATGAAGCCTCCGTTCTTCTTCATATCCTCAGCCATCTGGTTGGGGTTTATCGTGATCGCCGTATAGAAATAGGTGAACAGCAGGATCATAAAGAAAAACACCAGGTTGTACCAGAATCCGTTGATATTGGAGAATGCAGCCACGAAGCCCGACATGTCCGTATTGGTGAAACCCGCAACGGTGAGGGGCAGGAACATGATGGCCTGGGCAAAGATGATGGGCATCACACCGGCAGCATTCACCTTGAGGGGGATATACTGCCTGACGCCGCCATATTGTTTGTTTCCGACGATCCTCTTGGCATACTGAACAGGGATCCTTCGGGTACCCTGAACAAGGAGTATGGTGATCAGGATGACGAACACCAGCACCACGATCTCAAGGATGAAGTATACCATTCCGCCGCCCTGCTCTTC
>CAZHYA010000441.1:0-1846 GCA_964536525.1 uncultured Bacteroidales bacterium
CAGGCGTCCCGAGGGGTTCACCTCGCCGAAGAGGATCCGGGCCAGGGCGTTACCTCCCTGCTCGCCGGGGTACCAGGCAAAGAGCAGGGCGTCGGCCAGGCTTTCCACCTCCGGCATGGCGATGGCGCTGCCCCCGGTGACCACCACCACGAGCTTCTTGTCGCCGATGCGGTCCCTGAGCTCCCTGAGGAAGGCCAGCTGGTTGGCGGGCAGCTCGATGGCGCTGCGGTCGCCTCCCTTGAGGTTGAGCATGGCGTCGCCCTCTTCCCCTTCGATGAGCCTGTTGATGCCCATCACGGCCACCACTACATCGGCGAAGCCCGTATGCCAGAAGCCATAGAAGATGCTGTCGTTGTTGAGCAGCACCCCGGTGGTATGGTCCACGGCGATGGCCGGCCCTGCATGTTCCACGATGCCTTCGAGCATGGTGACCATCCCGCCGCTCCATCCGTTGTAGTTGCCCACCAGCACGCTGAGGTCGGCGGCCATGGGCCCGGTGACGAAGATGCTGTTGATGCTGTCGCGGTGAAGCGGCAGCACGCCGTCGTTCTTCAGGAGCACGATGCTGCCTTCGGCGGCCCGGCGGGCGAGGGTGCGGTGGGCTTCACAGTTGACCGTGTCGGGGGAGATGCCGGCATAGGGGTTGAGGCTGTCGGGATCGAAGAGGCCGAGCCTGAATCTTGTGCGGAGCAGGGGCTTCAGGATGCCGTCCACATCGTCTTCGCTGATCATCTTCAGCCTGACGGCCTCCGGCAGATTTTTGTAGATATACCCGCAATTGAGGTTCACGCCCGCCCGGGCGGCCAAGGCGGCGGCCTGCACCTGTGTCTGCACCACCTTGTGGCGAGCCCAGATGTCGTCGAGCGCCCAGCAGTCGGACACGATATGCCCTTCGAAGCCATACTCCTCCCTGAGGATGTCGTGCAGCAGGTAGGGGCTGCCGCAGCAGGGCTCGTCGTAGGTGCGGTTGTAGGCGCACATCACCGCCTCCACGCCGGCCTTTGCCAGGTCGCGGAAAGCGTGGAGGTAGGTCTCCCTGAAGTCGGTCTCGCCGGGCACCGCGTTGAAGTAATGCCTGAGTGCCTCCGGCCCGCTGTGCACCACGTAGTGCTTGGCGCAGGCAGCCGTTTTCAGGTAGGCGGGATCATCGCCCTGCAAACCCCTGACGAAGGCGCGGCCCATCGCGGAGGTGAGGTAAGGGTCTTCGCCGTAGGTCTCCTGCCCGCGGCCCCAGCGCGGGTCGCGAAAGATGTTCACGTTGGGCGACCAGAACGTCAGTCCCATGTTCTGTGCCCGGTAGCCCTTGCGCACTGCGGCATGGTACTTGGCCCTGCCCTCGGTGGCGATGGCCGTGGCCACTTCGCCGATGAGGGCCTCATCGAAGGTGGCCGCCAGGGCGATGGACTGCGGGAACACCGTGGCCTCGCCGGCACGCGCCACCCCGTGCAGGGCCTCGCTCCACCAGTTGTAGGCCGGGATGCCCAGGCGGCCGATGGCGGGGCTGTTGTACAACATCAGCGAAGCCTTCTCCTCCAGGCTGAGCCGGCCAACGAGGTCGTCGATGCGCCGGTCGACAGGCACTGTGGGGTCGAGGTAGGGGTAAGTATAATTCTGGCCGCGGGCGGCGAGCAGGACCAGGAGCAAGCATGCAAGGCCGAAGAAGCGTTTCATGGCGGATGGTGTTTGGATGATAAAAGTAGGGAAATAATGGATGCTGGATACTGGCTGCTGGATACTGGCTGTTCCGAAAAACCAGAAATCGGGACTGGATACTGGATTGCCGGTGTCCGGGATATTCTGGTGTGAAGCGATATAGTCATTTATTGGAGGGGCTTTGGTGAGGGTG
>CAZHYA010000442.1:0-1841 GCA_964536525.1 uncultured Bacteroidales bacterium
AGCCTCCTCCATTGGCACCGGCATTTTTGGCCATGGCACCATTACGGAAGGCCACTGGGCGCCGGGCCCCGTTTCCAGGCCTGCGGCACTCCCGCGATGGTGGCACCGATACGGATACCTACCCGGGCCAGGAAATCCGGTCCCTGATGCCATCACAGGGCCAACGCCGGAAGCGGATTTCATCCTCAGTACCAGAAGCACCCTGCCACTACCACAGAAATTTAAAGTGGTGATGGAGATCAACCAGTCGTGGGACTGGAACGAGTACTGGGCCAATGATAAATACCCTGACGATGCCGACTACAAAAGCTCAAGCCAGCCTGCCGTGGTTTACGAAGCACTCGTCGACGGGGACGGGGAAGGCCGGGAGTATGACATGGAAATTATAGGGCGCAGCCACTACGCCGGTGCCGACGGCAAATTGTACAATGATCTGGAAACCCTCACTACGGCAAGGAATATCGCTGCCTCAATCAAGGTAAGGGTGGTGCGTTAGCAACGACAAACATCACCTGCCGGCTCATGCCGACAGCATCGATGGGAAATAATTACCCCACAGGTCCTCTGCTGTTTTTCTTCTCTTCATGGGATCACTTTCGAGCCGTGCTGCAATGCAGTTGAATCCTTTCCTGCAATTGTATCCAGCCCGGGTCAGGAGCTTCTTCAGTTCGGCCATGTTGTCGGTCTGGTCGATACGCATCACCTCATGTTCCCAGATGTCTTTGATCAGCGAACGCTTCGTGATGGCATAAACGCCACCTTCAGCCTTCAATCCGTCGGCAGCCGGGAAAGTGAAGAAACGGTATTTCTTGCCCGTCTTGCCGGTAAGGTAGATGATCTTCACTTCTGTCATAAGCATTCCTCCCTTGTTTACCCTGCACCAAACCAGGGTTGATTGTGCAGGGATGAGTGATCAATAACATACTTAAGGATGAATGCCCAGGCTTGCAGATCAAGGGCTTCTCAGGATTTCCCGGAACAAACCACAGGCAGGTCTTTGCCTTAAGACCGTATTTGCATAAAGATACGAAAAAAATCAGGAAAAAGCAAGTGTTATTTTCTCGTTATGAGGCAATAAGGCCGGGTGAAGCGCCTGCTGCGGCCATCTACCTTCCCTGCAACTTTTCAAGTTCATAACGCAATTCCCTCACGCTGGCCGGGCGGGCAATGATTTTGCGGTTGCGGTCGAGCAGGAACATCGTTGGTGTGGCGTAGATGCTGTAATCCACGGCCGGTTTAGAGTTCCAGCCCCTCAGGTCGGCATGGTTGATCCACCCCGTGCCATGTTCGGCAAGGGCACTTCCGTAGTCTGTGGCGCTGGTGTCGAGCGAGATGGCCACCAGCTCGAAGCCGGGAGGGGCCTGTTCGTTGTAAAGCTGCTTCAGCCCGGGCATCATGGCATTGCAGTGAGGGCACCAGCTGGCCCAGAACAGCACCACGGTATGCTCGCTGTCGATATCCGACAGGCTCATCGTCTGGCCGTTGCGGCCGCTGATCACAATATCGGGAGCGGTCTTGCCCGGTGCCAGCCGGCGCAGGTTTTCCACACGCTTCTGCAACTCCGACTTGCGGTCCTCATTCACACAGGCATTGGCAGGCTCATAGGTTTCGGCAATATGCGTGATGACCCTCTCGAAGCCATACATCTCAAAGCCCTCGATGAGGTATTGCATCAAAAAATCATATACCCTGCCGTTGTCCATGGCCCTGTGAAGGATGGTGTCGACAGCCCTGATGAAATGCTGTTCCTGCATCTCCTTGTCCTGGTTGTTCACCGTATAGAACCCAAGGTAATCGATCGCCTTGGCGGTGAGCACATTCGTGTTGATGAGCAGTGTGTC
>CAZHYA010000443.1:0-1826 GCA_964536525.1 uncultured Bacteroidales bacterium
GAAATCATCATTCAAAATTCAAATCATTTTGCGCGTGGTTTTCTTATTGAAAAAAACGGGGCAATTCCTGGATCATCTTCATCCCTATTGTCATCCTCATCATCACGGCCGTGTCGAACGGGGCCAACCTCACCGATGGCATGGACGGGCTTGCCACGGGCACTTCGGCCATCATCGGGGCTACCCTGGCCGTGCTGGCATGGGTGTCGGGCAACATCATCTTTGCCGACTATCTGAATATCATGTACATACCCAACACCGGCGAGCTCACCATCTTCATCAGCGCCTTCGTGGGTGCCTGCATCGGCTTCCTGTGGTATAACGCATACCCTGCACAGGTGTTCATGGGCGACACCGGGAGCCTGGCCATAGGCGGCATCATCGCCGTGTTCGCCATACTCATACGCAAGGAACTGCTCATCCCCATCCTCTGCGGGATATTCCTGGTTGAGAGCCTGTCGGTAATCATGCAGGTAGGATATTTCAAGTATACGAAGAAGAAGTTCGGCGCGGGCAGGCGCATCTTCAGGATGTCGCCCCTGCATCACCATTACCAGATGTCGGGCTACGCCGAACCAAAGATCGTCCAGCGCTTTATGATCGTAGGGATCATGCTGGCAATATTTACGATCATCACCTTAAAACTGAGATAAATTGAATGGACACCAACAACATCATCATCCTCGGGGCAGGGGAAAGCGGCGTGGGGGCAGCAGTGCTCGCCAGGACGAAAGGCTATGATGTTTTTGTGTCGGACAACAACCGGATAAAAGATAAATACAAGGACGTTCTTTCACAGTATGACATTGAATTTGAAGAAGGGAAGCATACGGCAAGCCGCATACTCAGGGGCTGTGAGCTGGTGAAGAGCCCGGGCATACCCGATCATGCACCGCTGGTTACGGAGATCAGGAGTAAGGGAATACCGGTGATCTCGGAGATCGAGTTCGCCTGGAGGCACAGCCGGGCCAAAATGATCTGCATCACGGGATCGAACGGCAAGACCACCACCACGCTGCTCACCCACCACATCCTGGCAACCGCAGGTCTCGACGCAGCGGTAGCTGGCAATGTGGGCAACAGCTTCGCCTGGGAACTGTCGAAACGGGATCACGACTACTTCGTGCTCGAGATCAGCAGCTTCCAGCTCGATGGGATGTTCGACTTCAGGGCCGACATCGCCGTGATGATGAACATCACCCCCGACCACCTCGACCGCTACGGGAATTCATTTGAAGCCTATGCCGGTTCGAAGTTCAGGATCCTCAGGAACATGACCAGGGATGATGCATTCATCTATTGCATGGACGACCCCGTGATCGCTGAGCACCTGAAGAGGGATCCGGTCATGCCCCGCCTCTTCCCCTTCTCCATCAATGAAATGATCGACGGTGAAGGAGCATATATGGACAGACATAACGTGATTATAAATATTCAATCTAAAAAACAGCAAATGACTCTAGAAAGTTTAGCATTACAGGGAAAGCACAATATTTATAATTCCATGGCCGCCGCCATCTCCGGCAGGTTGCTGGGAATAAGGAAAGCGCATATACAGCAAAGCCTTTCAGATTTCCAGAATATTGAGCACCGGCTTGAGCATGTGGCCGTGATCCAGGGCATAACCTTCATCAACGACTCCAAGGCCACGAATGTCAACTCGGTATGGTACGCCCTCGAAAGCATGCAGAAGAACGTGATCTGGATCGCAGGTGGTATCGACAAGGGCAACGATTACAGTATACTGCTCGACCTGGTGAAGAGCAAGGTGTAACGGCGAAACAGCTGGCGGAAGAGAGAAGGGGCGGACCGACAACCGCGACGTT
>CAZHYA010000444.1:0-1801 GCA_964536525.1 uncultured Bacteroidales bacterium
GGAACGCCGTAGTGAAGGAACTCAGCCCCGACGGGGAGAAAGGAGTCGGCATACAACGCTATAAAGGTCTGGGTGAGATGAACGCCGAACAGCTGTGGACAACCACCATGGATCCGGCCTTCCGAACGCTCCGCCAGGTGACCATCGAGAACGCCACCGAGGCCGACCGCGTATTCTCCATGCTCATGGGCGACGAAGTGCCTCCGCGCAGGGAATTCATCGAGAAGAATGCACGCTACGCGAATATTGATGCGTAGGCTGGATACTGGATACTAGCTACTGGCTACTGGCTACTGGCTGCTGGCTACTCGCTGCTGGATACTTGATTCTGGATGTCCCGAAAAACCAGAAATCTTCGATTTCATTGTTTTTCGTGGATCCGCGATCCCGGGAACCGGGAATCGGGACCTGATGCCTGATGCCTGACGCCTGATGCCTGATGCCAGATGCCAGATGCCTGACGCCTGACGCCTGACGCCTGATGCCCGACGCCCGATACGTAATACCTTGTACCAAAAAAATGGGGCCGTTTGCTATTTTGAGCTCATTTTTCCATTTTCCTTTTTCCTTTTTCCTTTTTCCATAAAAAAAGCCCCGCTTGCGACGGAGCTTTTTAAACGAACAACTTATTAACCCGAAATTTGTGGAAACGTTCCTGAAAGTTTCGTATGAAAAAAGCAAAATTGGTTGATTACGGAACTAAACCTGGATTATGAAATCAAAACCACTTTCAGGAACGTTTGCCTATGAGAAATTAATTAACCAAATTAATTCACTCACAAATATACCTGCCTTCACAATACATGAAAAGGGCCAATCAGTTTACGGCCTATGTCAACCAGTTAACGGATGGTTTTCTCAGATATCGGCAAGCGCCCGGTTGATGAAACGGTTGAACGGAAGTAACAGCCCGAAAACCTCCAGCACCCGGTCGGTGAAATTACCGGAGGATACGCTTCCGTCGTCGAAAAAATGGCCGACGGCATAGCTTTTGTACTGCAGCCACCCGATGCCGGGAAAATCGGCCGGGAAATCCCTGGGCGGGCGTTTAAGCCGCTCGCCCATCAACTCCGTGAAAGTCCTGGCAAAATCCCTGCCCTCTACGATACCCCTGAATTCCTCCAGGTTATAATAGATCTCCTCGCGCATGGCTTTCAGTGCGGGTGGCTGCGGCATCCAAATCCCGCCACCGGCAAAGGAACTGCCGGGTTCGATGTGGATATAATAGGAGGCAAAGGGGCTTTTCTTCCCTCCCCTGCCCATGGCGGCACCCATGTTGGTCTTGTATGGCGATTTATCGGCTGAAAAACGCACATCGCGATGGATCCTGAAGATACACTGTTTGGGATCCAGCCCCGACAATTCAGGGTCGAGCTGTGTAAGGCGGGGGATCAGGGCGGCGACAAAGGATTCGAACTCGCCCTTGGCATTGGAGTAACGCGCTTTGTTGTCCTGAAACCATTCGCGCGAATTATTTTTTGATAAATCTTCCAAAAAAAGGATGACATTTTTCATTTTTCAGTATTAATCATTAGGGGGTGCAACAAAAATAAGCGAGTTTTTTATCATGACGGCTGAAAAATTATTGATGATCGGCTGCCTTCACCTTGCCTCCATCATGTCGTACCCCCAGGCAGGCAGCTATCCGCTCGGGGCCAGGGCCATGGGCACAGGGCACTGCAGCCTCGCCACGCGCGATTTCTGGGGTATTTTCAACAACCAGGCAGCCACGGCCCGCCTGGAGGAGGCTGCCATGGGCATCTTCCTCGAAAACAGGTACATGGTGAAGGAGATGAACCGC
>CAZHYA010000445.1:0-1800 GCA_964536525.1 uncultured Bacteroidales bacterium
ACTTTAGAGCAGCATATTGAAAACAGGATTTCGGTGCAGAAATTCTGTACTGAAAGCAATCGGTGATCAAAATCAAAGAGGGCCAGGTTCTCCCATGGCGAGCCATTTTCTGCTTCAGGGCCGCGGAAGGCGATCCATTCAGGTGCCCAGTAGGCAAACCCTGCACCTCCGGATGAAACGACGATATTGCGCACACGCATGAGCAGCGACCGCTGTCCCTCCGGGCTGGCCGGGTATGCCGGCAACATCAGCTGTTCCTCCGAACCAACGATATTGTTGGTCCAGTCGTCCCACTCCATGGTGAAAGGATATGCCAGCTCCGCGATAAGCACCTCCTTGCCGTACTTTTCACTGAGCTGGGCCATGGTCGTTTCCAGCAGGTTCAGGTCCTCACCGTGCCACCAGGGATAATAGGAGAGGCCGATCTGGTCATAGTCGACACCGGTGATCTTTGCAAAAAACGCATCGGCCCCGTCATATCCGGCATACTGGATCATGATGCGGGCATTGCCGCCATGGTCCCTCACGGCCCGGCACCCTTCGGCAACCAGCCCTACAAACTGCGTTTCATTCTCCCATATGTCGCCATAAGGCCACAGAAAGCCGTTATTGATCTCGTTACCGACCTGTATGATATCGGGGGCCATCACGGTCACGATCTTCCTGGTGTATTCGTAAACGCTGTCCTTCAATACTTCAAACGTCAGCCCCTGCCATGCAGCAGGCAGATATTGCTTGCCCGGGTCGGCCCAGTGGTCGGAATAGTGGACCGTGAGCCATACCTTCATGCCCATGGACCTCACCCTTTCCGAAAATTCCTTCACCTCGGCAAAAGAGGAATGGCCCCCCTGTGGTGTATGCCATAACCTGATCCTGACCGTGTTCATTCCTTTTGCCTTGAAGATGGATAAGGCATCTGCAGCTTGCATGCCTGCATCATAAAACACTGTCCCTTCCGCCTCTATCTCCGGGAGGAAGGACAGGTCGGCACCGCGGATAAAATGATCGGCCGGGGGATTGACGGGATCCGTGCTCCCCCCCTTCTCCTTACAGGAAAAAATGACCAGGCAGGCCATAGCTGCCACGATCATCATTGTTGTGATGGTTTTCATGTTGATAAAATTAGCCAATTTAAGGACGTGTTTCGCAGGTGCCGGAAAGATGCCGGATACCAGATACCGGATATCGTTAACGGATACTATATCCGGCAGATGAATATTATACAAAACGTTCGATCAGTTCGACCAGGCGGTGGGCATAGCCCATCTCGTTGTCGTACCAGGCTACCACCTTCACCAGCTTGTTCTTGTCGCCGAGCACGGCTGTGAGACCGGCATCGAAGATGGCCGAGTGGGGGTTCCCGATCACATCCACGGATACGATGGGATCTTCGGTGTATTGCAGGATGCCTTTCAGGGAGGTTTCGGAGGCTTCTTTGAAGGCGGCATTGATCTCCCTCACGCTTGCCGGTTTTGCAAGGGTACAGGTGAGGTCGGTGAGCGACCCGTCGGGCACCGGCACCCTGATGCCTGCGCCGCCCAGGTTACCTTCCAGGTGTGGGAAGATGTGCGTGGCGGCCTTGGCGGCACCTGTCGTGGTAGGAACGATGGAATAGGCTGCTGCCCTCGCCCTGCGCAGGTCCTTGTGGGGCGCATCGAGCAGGTTCTGATCGCGCGTATAGGAATGCACCGTGGTGATAAAGCCTTTCTCGACCCCCCAGAGCCTGTCGAGGATCATGATGAGCGGAGCCACATTGTTGGTGGTGCAGGACGAATTGGAGATGATAACATCGTTCTTGTC
>CAZHYA010000446.1:0-1769 GCA_964536525.1 uncultured Bacteroidales bacterium
CATGTTGCCCTGATCTCCGGCATCGCCTGGGACCATATCAATGTTTTTCCCACCTACGACAGCTACATGGATCAGTTCAGGCAGTTCATCAAGCTGGTCGAGCCAGGCGGACTGCTCACATATTATGAGGGGGATGATGAGCTGAAGGCTATTGCCGGCATAAATCACGGGATCAGGACGGTTCCTTACAACCTTCCCGAACTCCTGCGTAAGGATGGCATCACCTATATGATGGAATCAGGGAAAGAATACCCCTTGCGGATATTTGGCAACCATAATATGCAGAATGTTGCCGGGGCCATGAAAGTGTGCAGCGAACTGGGTGTCGGCGGCAGTATTTTCGCAAAAGCGATCAGTTCATTTTCAGGGGCCTCCAAACGCCTGCAATTGGTCTCAGCATCAGGATCGACGGCCGTATACCTGGATTTTGCCCACGCACCCTCAAAGCTCAAGGCCACCGTGGAAGCGATGAAGGAGCAATACCCCCATCGAAAACTTCTTGCATGTATGGAACTGCACACATACAGCAGCCTGAGCAAGGAATTCCTGGGTCATTACCGGGGCGGGATGGACAAGGCCGATACGGCCCTGGTGTATTTTAATCCCCATGCCCTGAAAATTAAAAGGCTTCCGGCCATCACAAAGGGAATGGTCAGGCAGGCATTCGGACGTGAAGACCTGCTTGTATATGACGATTCGTCAAAAATGCTGGAAACACTTTACGGAATAGACTGGAAAAACACGAATCTGCTGTTAATGTCGTCCGGCAATTTCGACGGCTGGGATATCAAAAACATCGCCGAACATATAACCTCATGATTTTTCCCTTGGCAGCCGGCAAAAAAAAGGCCCGCGATTTTCGCGGGCCTTTTTTTTATCCATTCATGGAGATCAGGAACTCTTCGTTCGTCTTTGTGAATTTCATTTTGTCCTTAAGGAATTCCATAGCTTCGAGCGGGTTCATGTCGGCAAGGTGGTTTCTTAATATCCAAATCCTTTGTAGTGTTTCCCTGTCGAGGAGCAGGTCATCGCGTCGTGTGCTGGATGCCACGATATCAATGGCCGGGAATATTCTCTTGTTGGAGAGCTTGCGGTCGAGCTGAAGTTCCATGTTTCCCGTGCCCTTGAATTCTTCAAAGATCACATCATCCATTTTTGAGCCCGTATCGATCAGTGCCGTGGCTATGATGGTCAGCGATCCTCCTCCTTCAATCTTTCTTGCGGCTCCGAAGAAGCGTTTTGGCTTCTGCAGTGCGTTGGCTTCCACACCTCCCGAGAGCACTTTTCCAGAAGCGGGTGAAACGGTGTTATAGGCCCTGGCAAGACGGGTGATGGAGTCGAGCAGGATCACGACATCGTGTCCGCATTCGGTAAGACGTTTGGCTTTTTCGAGCACAATGTTGGCAATCTTGACATGCCTGTCGGCAGGTTCATCAAAAGTTGACGAGATCACTTCCGCCCTGACACTCCTGGCCATATCGGTTACCTCCTCCGGACGCTCATCGATCAGGAGCACGATAAGATAGGCTTCTGGATGATTGAAGGCGATGGAGTTTGCCACAGATTTCAGCAATACGGTCTTTCCGGTCTTTGGCTGTGCCACGATCAGCCCGCGCTGGCCTTTACCAATCGGGGTGAACATATCGATGATCCTCGTGGCCATGGCTTCATCGGCGTTGGGATTGTTCGACAGGTCGAACTTTTCTTCGGGGAAGAGCGGGGTGAGGTAATCAAAGGGCATTCCACTCGAAACCAGCACTCCTTGATAG
>CAZHYA010000447.1:0-1743 GCA_964536525.1 uncultured Bacteroidales bacterium
AGCTTGTCGACCGCCGTGAACAGGAAAACTTCGACAACCGCCTTACGGGCTTTTTCCGTTTCGTGGTCGGGCTCTCGAAAAAAGTACTGATCGCCAACGTGCTGGGTGAAGAGGCGGACAGGATCTTCGCCCTCGGCGGCGAGGGCATCGACAGCATGACGGCGTGGTACGGCGTGATCGCATACAGCTTTCAGATCTATTTCGACTTTTCGGGTTATTCCGACATGGCCATCGGCATCGGTCGCATGATCGGCTTCCGCTTCCCCGAGAATTTCAATAACCCTTACATCTCGCAAAGCATCTCGGAGTTCTGGCGCAGGTGGCACATCACGCTGGGGCGCTTCATGAAGGATTACCTTTACATCCCCCTGGGCGGTAACAGGGTGCCCGCGGCCAGGATGTACTTCAACCTCTGGGTGGTCTTTCTCATCTCGGGCTTCTGGCATGGCGCTGCATGGAACTTTGTGATCTGGGGCGCCTTCCACGGGCTCTTCCTCATCGCCGACAGGGTCTTCCTGCTCAAGGTCTACAAGGCTATCGGGAAGGTGCCCAGCATCATCATCACCTATTTCATCGTGCTGATCAGCTGGGTATTCTTCAGGGCCGAGACATTGCCGGATGCCTTGTCGTATCTCGACAGGATGTTCGATTTCACCGCTGCCGACGACGGCATCACGTTCAGCAGCAAGTTCTACACCATCCTCATCATCGCCATCTTCTTCTCTTTCTGGGGAGGGTTCAGGGCCATAGAGCGTTGGCAGGAGAAACTTTTTGCAGAAAAGCAGACCAACCGCTCAATCATCCTCATGGTGGTGTTCAGCGTAATATTCTTCATCATCAGCCTCAGCGCCATCACCTCGTCGGGCTTTAACCCATTCATATATTTCAGGTTCTGATGCGGATCAACATAAAACATATTCTTTTCGGTTTAGTCATGGTCATGCTGATCCTGCCGGCCTTACAGGGATACTTCCATATCATCCCGGAGAATCCGCTGCATGGCGATTTCGAGGAAAAGCCAAGACCTGAGCTTACCGAAATGGCCTGGCTGAAGGGCACCTACCAGGAAGCCATGGACCCGTGGATCGAACAGCACATCGGGTTCCACAGCAGCCTGGTCAGGTTGCACAACCAATATGATTATTCCCTCTTCGGGATCACCAACGCCGAAGGTATCGTGGAAGGGAAGAACGGGCAATTGTATGAGTATGACTATATCAGGGCCTGGATGGGCATTGATTTTGTCGGGGAAACATTGCTCGACCGTAAATTGCGGCAGTTCCGGTTCCTGCAGCAGTACCTCAGCGACTCATGCGACATCGACCTTGTACTGGTGCTGGAGCCCGGCAAGGCCTCGGTCTGTCCCGAAGATATTCCGGATGAATATGCCGCGGGGGCGGAAGGAAAGACGAACTATAGCTATATCCGTGAGCGGGCGAAAGAGCTCGGTATCAACCTGATCGACTTCAACGCCTGGTTCTTGCAGATCAAGGATACGGCTGAATATCCCCTTTTCCCGCTGCAAGGCACCCATTGGAGTGAGTTTGCCATGTGGTATGCTGCCGATTCGCTAATTCGATATATTGAGGATACACGCGGCATCGACCTGCCGGAGGTGATCAAAGAAGGGATGGCTGTAAGCGATGACCTGCAGTCGACCGATTACGACGTAGGTCGTACGCTCAACCTCATCTGTGAGTTGCCGCACGGACCCATGCCCTATCCGCGGTATTCGTTTGGGCC
>CAZHYA010000448.1:0-301 GCA_964536525.1 uncultured Bacteroidales bacterium
GGTGAATCCGCTTTACTGTCATAAGATATGGGAGGGAATATGCCGTGAGGAAAGCCCGGATAAAATGGAAGTGAAAGGGATACAGCAGGACTTTCACTTCAAAGCAGAGTTTGATGTCCGTTTCAGGGCCGGTGATATACTCACTGAAAGAAACGACACCCTATATCTCGACCTGCGGAACTGGTTTTGCCATATCGTTGATGATCATCTGCACGCTGAAAATCGCGTGTTGCCATATTATCCTGATTTCCGGTATGCCGATGCATACAATTACATGATCGTTTTCAGCGATAAAGTAAAG
>CAZHYA010000448.1:311-1721 GCA_964536525.1 uncultured Bacteroidales bacterium
TTATTGATAAAATACCTGTTATCGACATAAAGAATGCTTACGGTAACATGGGCGTAAGATGTTTCCAGATGATCGACGGATCGGTGCTGTTTAATTCACGTATTGACATACTTGCTGAAAAGGTATACCCTGACGGGATCGATATGGTTAAGGCGATCCAGGACCAGGCAAGGATGCTGGGGGATCTGGTACTGAGGTTTGTGGTCACAGAATGATCACTGCCCCTTGCCTTTCAACCCGTCGAAAACCAGCGTCAGGTAATACAGCCCGCCGATGCTGGCGCTGCCAAAGCTCGTATTGTACCAGCCGTTCAGGACGTTCGAACCGCCTATCCTTACCGTGGTATACAGTGGTGTGATGGTATAGCTGACCTGTGCGTCGAGGGTGGCGAAGGCCGGCATCTGTGCCGAACCGAAAGCCGACTCCCACAGGAACGTGTCCTGCCAGCGGAAGCCCACCTTGAAACCGATCTGGTCGTGATATTCGCGTTTGCCGATGCTGAGGTTAAACCGGTAACGGGGGGTGTTGAATCGCGACTGGAAGCCCGGCGGTTTATCATTTATTGATTCCAGCGCGTTATACGCAACATTGCCGCCGGCAAAAAACCCTTTCGGCATCAGCATATCAAGACCCAGTGCCCAGCCCCATGCCGTAACAGGTTCGTGGGTGCTGATGGTGGTCATGAACCGTCGTTCGTTATCTTCATAAGGGTTCTGTGCCAGCACCTGTGTGGCCAGGAATCCGTTGAACCTGTTAACAAATACATAAGAGTCGAGGAACAGCAGCTTGTTCAGGAACAGCCCCTTGTATCCTATTTCGTAGGCCGTGACCTTTTCGGGCTCAAATTCAGGGATCTCAAAGGGGCCGTCATCCATCACGGGTTCTCCCGTCACCGGGTTCGCACTGCTCAGTGGATAGACGGGATTATGCTCAAAATCGTAGAGGGCGTGCACCTCCGGCAGGCCGCCGATCACGCGGTAGGCGCCCACGTCGAGGTTGATCCATTGGTCGGCGATCGAAGGGAAGCGATAGGCGGTCTGCACCGAGCCCCGCAGGGTGTGATCCCGGTCTCCATCGACAAAATATACCAGCGAGAGCCTTGGCGTAGCCCTCCCCCTGAAATACTGGTTCTTGTCGTATCGTGCCGCCAGCGTCACCCGCAGCTGATCCCTGAAGAATTCCCTGTTGAGCTGCACGAAGCCGCCGTACTGGTTGATGCTGATCGGGTTACCTGGCGAATCGGCAAAGACGGTGCCTTCACTGTTGATGTTGTAATTGCGATAGCTGACGCCGGCCTGCATGTCGAACCAGGGGATGTATCTGCTGAAATTATACATGCCTTCGGTATGGAACATCCTGCTCTTGTCAAGCACCCTGGCCCCCCCGTCGCGGATGGGGGTGTTTACAACT
>CAZHYA010000449.1:0-301 GCA_964536525.1 uncultured Bacteroidales bacterium
CTCGGGGCAAGCTATTTAACACTATAATAATACATCCATGAAAAAAATACTCCTGATCCTGATCCTTTTCATCAGCCTTGGTGCAAGTGCGCAGGTGGTTTACGAATCCGTGCAACGGACGAACATCTACGACTTCCTCGACGAGCTGGCCAACGAGCAGCTCATTGCCATCAACTCCGTTGTGAAACCCTATTCCAGGACCTTCATTGCCGAAAAGCTGCAGGAAGCCCGGGCGCATAAGGATAAGCTGAGCCGGCGGCAGCAGCTGGAGTTCGCATTTTAGATGAAGGATTACCGCCTG
>CAZHYA010000449.1:311-1675 GCA_964536525.1 uncultured Bacteroidales bacterium
AAGCCACCTGGCCACCTCGCTCGACCCGATGGCGGTGACCTGGCGCGACAGCCTGGTGGGCTTCACCCTCAGGCCGGTGTACGGGCTCGAATACTTTATCAACAGCAACGAGTCGGCCTTTCATCGTTACGGCGGGGTGGAGGCATTCGGCTATATCGGGAAGAACTTCGGCGCCTGGTCGAGCCTGCGCGACAACCACGAGAACCTCGCCCTCACCACGCCCGAATACTTCAACCAGCGCATCGGATCGCCGCGCAAGGGCAGTGTGAAAGGAGGCTTCGACTACAGCGAGGCGCGCGGGGGCGCGATGGTGTCGTGGAACTGGGGCGCCTTCGGAGTGGTGAAAGACCAGGTGGTGTGGGGGAATAACTACTATGGTGCGAACATCTTTTCGGGACGCACCCCCTCCTTTGCCCACATCAAGCTGGAGCTGAAGCCCGCCCGCTGGTTCGAGTTCAACTATTTTCACGGCTGGCTGGTGTCGGATGTGGTCGACAGCAGCCGCAGCTACCAGGACGGCGACAACTACCGGGAGGTGATGCACAGCAAGTTCATGGCCGCCAACATGTTCACTTTCATCCCCTGGAAACACTTCAACATTTCCTTCGGGAATTCGATCGTGTACAGCGACATCGGCGTGCAGGCCGCATACCTGGTGCCTTTCCTCTTCTACAAGTCGGTCGACCATACCCTCAACTCCACCAACAACTACGCCGGGCAGAACTCCCAGATGTTCTTCGACATCAGCTCGCGTAACATCAAACACCTGCACCTGTTCTTCACCCTGTTTGTCGACGAGTTCTCTATCGGTCGCGTAACCAACAGTAACGAGCACAACTTCCTGAGCTATAAAGGCGGCGCACGACTCAGCAACTGGCCGCTGAAGGACCTCAGCGTGCTGGGCGAGCTCACCTATACCCTGCCCATGACCTACCAGCACCGCACCTCCACCACTACCTTCGAGTCGAACAGCTATAACCTGGGCCACTATATGCGCGACAACTCCATGGACCTCTACCTGGCTGTGGTATACAAGCCCATCCGCGGGCTCAGGGTCGACCTGAGCTACAACTACGCCAAACACGGTAATAACTATATTTACGGCGAATACACCCCTCCCGACGAGGCGCCTATCCTGAAGGACATCACCTGGCAGAAGCGCGTGATCGGCCTGAGGGGGAAATACGAGTTCATCAATAATGCATACGTTTTTGCCGGGGTATTCTTCAGCGACATCCAGGGCCACGATGTAGACGGTCTCACCGCCGGCGACTACCTTGCCCTGTTCGGCCCCGAAATGTTTTGGGGAAATACAACCACCATCAATCTCGGGTTTAACGTAGGTTTCTAACAGGTATCGGGTC
>CAZHYA010000450.1:0-1637 GCA_964536525.1 uncultured Bacteroidales bacterium
CGCCCTCATCCCTCCAGCCAGGCCTTGAAATCCTTCACCTTTTCCCTGGCCACGATGATGTCGTCTTCGGCAGGCTTGGTGAGTTTCACTTTGAGGCGGCTGTTCGAGTGGCTGATAATGTCGGTGATGGCATCGATGGCGATGATGAACTTGCGGCTCACCCGGAAAAAACGGCCGGGATCGACCAGCTCTTCCACCTGCTCGAGGCTGTGGTCCGTTACGTAATGCCGGTCGTCGGCAGTCTGCAGGTAGGTGCCCTTGGCCATGCTGTAAAAGCAGATGATCTCTTCGGCGGGGATGGAACGGATGTGCTCGCCCACCTTCACGATGAAGCGCGACTTGTATTGCCTGGTGAGCAGCCTGAGCACCTGGTCGATATTTTGGCTGCGGTCCGGCCATGGTTTGGCGGCATGCAGTGACCGGTACTTTTCGATGGCCGCCCTAAGTTCTTCCCTGTCGATGGGCTTGAGCAGGTAGTCGATACTGTTCACCTTGAAGGCCCTGAGGGCATATTCATCGTAGGCCGTGGTGAAGATCACGGGACAGCTTACGGTCACTTTTTCGAAGATCTCGAACGACAGCCCGTCGGCCAGCTGTATGTCGAAGAAGGCCAGGTCGGGCATGCCGTTCTCGGTAAACCATGCCACGGCAGAGCTGATGGATTCGAGCCTGCCCAAAACCGTGGTGTCGGGGAACAGCTCCAGCACCATGTCCTGCAGGCGCCCGGCCGCCAGCACTTCATCTTCTATGATCAGGACTTTCATCTCATTATTTGATCAGGGGTACGCGAACCGTGAATTCCCCGCCGAGCTCCGGCGGGTAGTCGTCACCGGATGAACCGTTGATCTCGAAAGTATCCCGGCTCAGGTATTCGTACCTCGATTTGATGTTCCGGAGGCCATGGTTTTCCCATCCGCCGCTTTCTCCGCGCAGGATGCTGCTCTTCCGCTGTAGGTTGTTCTTTACCACCAGCTTTCCCCCCGGCTCAGTAAAGATACTGATCTTTAGCGGCCTGTCGGACGAGATGATGTTATGTTTGATGGCATTTTCAACCAGCATCTGTATCGAGAGGGGGATGGCCCTGTATGTAAGGCCATCACCCACATCCGTCTCCACGTGCAGATTATCCCCGAACCTGATCCGCATCAGGCTGATATAGTCCTCCACGAACTTCATTTCCGTTTCGAGGGGTACCAGCTCCCGGTCCTTGTGCTCCAGCACATAGCGGTAAATATCCGACAGTTGCTTCACGAACCTGGTAGCCCCTTCGCTGTCCTTCGGGATCAGCCCGCTGAGGGTGTTCAGGCTGTTGAACAGGAAGTGCGGGTTCACCTGGTTCTTCAGGGCTTCGTATTCGAGGGCCAGCTTTTCGCGCTTCAGGGCCTCTTCGTTCTTGACGGCATCCCGCCAGGAATGGAAAAACTCGTTGGTATACAGCACCAGGGCGATGATGATGACCACGAACAGTTCAATGGACATGATCATCCTGCCGCTCCCGGCCCTGACATAATGCCCGAAATCGCCCCCCATCAGCCATTCGACCCAGATAAAATTTACAGCCAGGATGATGCCCGAAGATACGAAAAATTATCACTTTTATGAGAGGCTTCCGATTATCGTAATGTTTTTACATCTGT
>CAZHYA010000451.1:0-1634 GCA_964536525.1 uncultured Bacteroidales bacterium
GGAAATAATGCTCTTCCAGGTCAATGTCGATCTCTGGCTGGAAAAGCCTGTTGAACAGCACGAATGCATCGGCACCCTTCTTGTCCATCTCGGCGATCACATACAGCGGATTGGTATAGTACGGGCTGAGTTTCACGGCAATGGGTATCTTAATGGCCTTCCTCACCTTCTCGAGAAGGTCGAGTTGCTCGGTAAGGATCGACCTGCCGTCGATCTCAAAGTTACGCGGTACTGAATAGAAATTAAGTTCAAGCCCGGCAACGCCGGTTTCTTCAATTTTTTTGGCATATTCTTCCCATGTTTCGTCATAAACACAGTTCAGACTGGCGAAAAGCGGGATATTGAGCGCTTCCCTCGCATCCTTCAGGTTTTTGAGAAAAATTTCCGGGCCCGTTTCCTCAAACTGAGGATAAGGGCCTGAAGTCATCTCGGCATGGCGGTCGGCATAATCCTCCTCGGCATGAAAATACTGAAGGTTCTCGATGTGGATCTGCTCTTCAAAAAGCGTTTTATAAACCACCGCGGCAGCCCCTTCCGCCTCAATTTTCTTCAGTGCGCCGATATCGGTTACTAGGTTGCTTGCACCCACAATCACCGGGTTTTTGAGTTCAACCCCCATATAGTTTGTTTTCAATTCCATAATCGTCTTAGGTTAATTAATTATTGTGTGTTCACTCCAGTAATTCGTCAGCATAAAAGTATATAAAAATTTTTTATCCGCTTCTTCTTTGTCAATCTAAAATCAGTATAAATAAAGCTGTCGGGGCCTAAAAGTAGCCGTTTTTAAAACCCGGATGCATATAATTTATTAATTTCGTGCTGCCATTTCGGCAATACGTTTTTCAACACGTAACGACTTAAAAATAAACATATTATGGCTAAAGAAAAAAAATTTATCACTTGCGATGGTAACTATGCTGCATCCCATGTAGCATATATGTTCAGCGAGGTTGCGTGCATCTACCCTATCACGCCTTCTTCGACCATGGCAGAGTATATTGATGAGTGGGCTGCCCATGGGCGGAAGAACATTTTTGGGGAGACGGTGAAGGTTGAAGAGATGCAATCCGAAGCCGGGGCCGCCGGGGCCATGCACGGATCGTTGCAGGCCGGAGCCCTCACTTCCACCTTCACGGCATCGCAGGGATTGCTGCTGATGATCCCGAACATGTACAAGATGTCCGGTGAGCTTCTTCCGGCCGTTTTCCATGTCAGCGCCAGGAGCGTCGCCGCGCATGCGCTTTCCATCTTCGGCGACCATAGCGACGTGATGGCCACCAGGCAGACGGGCTTCGCAATGCTTGCGTCGGGAAGCATCCAGGAGATCATGGACATCGGAGGCATTGCACATCTGGCAGCCATCAGGTCGGGGATCCCCTTCCTGCACTTCTTCGATGGTTTCAGGAGTTCGCATGAGATTCAGAAGGTTGAATACCTTAACAACGATGATGTCAGCAAGCTTGTCGACCAGGAAGCCCTGAAGAAATTCCGCGACAACGCCCTCAACCCCGAGCATCCGGTGACCAGGGGCACGGCACAGAATCCCGATATCTTTTTCCAGGCCAAGGAGGCGGCATCGCGTTTCTATGATCCTATCCCCGATATCGTGGAAGATTATATGAAGGAGATCACCA
>CAZHYA010000452.1:0-1633 GCA_964536525.1 uncultured Bacteroidales bacterium
GTGTTGAATGGTTACATGGTTATATGGTTAAATGGTTTCAGTGCTTCATGGTTAAGTGTTAGTGTGGGTTTGAGCTATGAAACCCCCGAGTCGGACAGGCATGAAGCCATCCCGAGTTCTCCATTTATTAAAAAAATTTAGCATTAAAAATTCAAAACTCAAAATTACCTGTCACCTGCTTCTTGCCTTCCTGAAGATGATGTTGTACATCGCCTTGTGGAAATACCTGCAGTCGGTGAGGAAGGGCCTTCTGAAGTATTCGTCGAGGTATTTGTTTTCGGAGTCCTGTATCTCTTCCAGCGTGCCGGGCATGTCGGCATAGAATGGGGGGATGAGGCCCGGGCGGGTGCGGATGCGTTTCGCTTTCAGTGACTCGTCGTAGAGGTCGAAATAATGCCGGCTCAGGGGCCTCACGCCCACGGGTTTCAGGTCGCCCTTCAGCAGGTTGAAGAGCATGGGCAGCTCGTCGAGCCAGAAGCGGCGCATGAACCTGCCGAGGGTGTGCACCCTGAAGTCGTTCCTGAACTTTCCGCCTTCTTCAAGCTTCGAGTGCTCATACACATACTGCTGAAGGTATTCGGAATAGGGGTGCATGGTGCGCAGCTTGTACACGTAGATGGTCCTGCCTCCCTTGCCGATGCGCTTCAGCCTGATCAGCGGGCCATAGGTGGGGTGGTAGTCGAAGGCCGGCGCCTGGATCTTCCTGGCCGAGAAATAGATCAGCCCCCTGATCATGCGATGCCCCGTCACCTCGAAGCCGCACGAATACAGGCGGCCAAAGGTCTCTGCCCGCGACAGCGCCCTGTTCCTCCCCCGGGTGATAAAGAAATATAACCTTTTAACGACCGGCAGCTTGGGCGCCACCCGCTTCCAGAGGAAGTAAGGGATGTAAACCAGGTAGTTGAGCACCGGCGGGTAGTTCTTCAGGATATTCTGCTTGGCCAGTACGTTGGTCTGCACGCATCCGATGAAAATGCCGCCCAGGGGCAGGCGCGAGTTTACCGTTTCGAAAAACCTGTTGATGCGTTGTATGTTGTTCACCTTCTTGAGGTTGACGATGGCCCTGTAATATCCTTCCGGCTGGTTCTCGATGTTGAACAGTGTGGTGGTGGCCACCAGCAGGGTGAACACATGCTCGGGGTCGATCTGCTCCTTGATGAATGTAAAGGCCTCCCTGCCCGCATGATCGATCACCAGCTCCTTGTTCAGCGGGGGGATTCGCGAGTCGATCTTCGCTTTCAGGATCTCGTCGGCCTCCACCATCCTGAGCTGCTTTTTGAGGGCTTCGCTGGTGGCCCTGGCATAGGCGTCGATATGGTCGGCATCGCGCCGCAGCTTCACACCCGTAAAGAAAAGGTAACCGAGCAGGAACTCGAGTGCGAACGATACGGCAATGGTCCCGAACACGATCATCCTCGAATACTGGAACTGCTGGAAGGCGTAGATGAGCGCCGTTATCGCCGCCAGGATGATCACATCGCCCGCGATGATCGGGAACAGCACATCATTGTACGTCTTCTTCCGGTGCAGGCGGTACTTGTCGACAGCCAGCGACACCGACACCCAGATGAAGAGGAACAGCAGGAAAGGCTCGAAATACTCGGGCAGGTAAAAGCGCTTCGAGGCCGGCTTG
>CAZHYA010000453.1:0-1620 GCA_964536525.1 uncultured Bacteroidales bacterium
TATGTTATGTCCGGTATCTGCTTTTATATCTTTATCATTCCTGTGGGTCCGGCGCCTCGTCGAAGGCGAGGAACTTGACCGTATATTTCAGGTTGAAGTCTTTCAGAAGACGGGCCGTTTCCAGCACACCCACCACACCGGAAGCATTGTCGTCGGCACCGGGGGCCAGGTTGCCCGATGGCATGTCGTCGTAATGGGCACAGATGATATATTGCTGGTCAGGATATTCGGTGCCGGTGATCGTGGCCACTACATTCTCGCCGTTGCTACCGAAATAATGGTATTCGACAGCCAGGCCCATCAGGTCGAATTGCTCATATAGCCACTGGGCGGCGAGGGGATTGAAGCTGCTGTACGAATGCCGTGTGACAAGTGTATATGGTTGTCCGCCGATGGTCACGGAGGTCTCTCCACTCAATTGTTCGAGGATCTCTGTAATGCCGGTCTCGGTGATCTCGTTCTTCAGCGAATCAACCAGCGGGCTATAGGCGATCTGGGCATTCAGCAAACTGCCGGCCGCAAGGAGTAAAAGGAGTGCAAGGGTCTTTTTCATCAGGGTCAGTTTATAGTTAAGGACAAAGATAGTTTTTTTGTTCATAAGAATGCCTTAAGGAAAAAGGGTTGCCTGGCCGGTTGGCACAAAAAGGCAAGCTGATGATGTTTTACGGGAAAATGCAGCGACCTTTGGCTAAATGATCCTGCATTCGCCACGCTTCAGGTCGACTTCCACCATCTTGTATTTCTTTTCCATCACCCTGCCGTCGTTATACTGTACCTTTACCTTATCGTTACGGCCGTATTTCTTTTCCGTACGCACCACCGGCGCGGTTTTTCGCGGACCCTGGGTGTCGGCATGGGCCTGTGAGAGCAGGTCGGTACGTTCTTCCTTCAGCCGGCTGTGGTCAATCCCCCTTGGTGCCTGGGCCTCACGCACGGCATCCGGATCCTGGATGGGCAGGTTGCCCTTGACAAGGAACGATACCACTTCGTGATTGATCTTCTGGATCATGTTCTTGAAGAGGTTGAACGACTCGAATTTATAGATGAGCAGCGGGTCTTTCTGCTCGTAGGTGGCCGACTGCACCGACTGCTTGAGGTCGTCGAGCTCACGCAGGTGCTCCTTCCAGGCCTCATCGATCATCCCGAGCGTGATGCCCTTTTCAATCGACAGCACCACGTCTTTGCCTTCGCTCTCATAAGACTTTTTGAGGTTGGCGATCACCTGCATGGTCTTGATGCCATCGGTGACCGGGATCAGGATATTCTCGTACTGCGTGTTGTTTTCGTAAACCCTTTTGATCACCGGGTAGGCGTTTCTGGCGATGAAGGCCGATTTTTCCTTGTAATGCTTAATCACGATGTCGAACACCTTGTCGGCGATGGCTGTCGACGACTCATTCAGGAATTCTTTTTCATCTACCGGCGATTCTATGCCGAGAGAAGTGATGAGGGCCAGCTTGAAACCTTCGAAGTTCCCCTCGTCCTGGTGTTCGATGATGAGCTGTTCCCCCACATCGTACATCATGTTCATCAGGTCGACGGCCAGGCGTTCGCCATGGAGGGCATGCCGGCGTTTTTTATAGATGACCTCCCGCTGGGCGTTCATCACGTCGTCGTATT
>CAZHYA010000454.1:0-1603 GCA_964536525.1 uncultured Bacteroidales bacterium
ACTGGGGGTCTGTACTATTTTTAAGACAGTAATAAGATATGAAACAAAAAATAGCAGGATTAGTATTAGCTCTTGTTTTTACAGGGATTACAAATATTTCGAAGGCTCAGGTACAATATAAGTTCACCGGAGAAGCTGAAACATTCTCGACAGAACTCAGGTCATTTATGGGTCCCAACCTGAGCGAAGAACAATCCATCCTTCTAAATAGCTTTATATCAACATGGGACAGCACTATATTTACCACTGAAATAAAAAATGGAATTATTAGCGCTTCTAATAGCCTGGTATTAAAACGAATGAGACCCAACCCTCACTTCACCGGCTACCTGGGCACAATAATGAACTTTGTTAATTACGATGTCGACTTTAATAAACTGGAACAGTGGATAACGGGCCTTAATGGAGTTGCAGTGGCGCAGTCTGCATCTGTAAACAGCCTGCACAGCTTTATTACAACGACCGGTGAATTGATTAGCGATAGCTTGCTATACAGCTCAAGAAGTGCCAGCTGGAAAATCCTTTCAAATAAATTTTCATTTGAAAATGACTCTGTCTTTAAGATCATTGTCCCGGAAACTGACCTCTTATGCTATACTAACTATGATAGCACCCTGATATATAATACTTCCGGAGTCTACATTCCAATAACCCAGCTTTGCCATGGAGTAAGAGGCAGGGGAACATGGGAAAAAGCCGGTTATGATCCAGGTGACCGGAACTGACAGTAAGCCAGGTCATCAATAACACCTTTACGCCGGTCGTGGATGTGATGACCGACATCCTTTTCTGGGACCCTTTTGCATGGTCGGGCGTTTATGACGACAAGGTGTACGACGAGCAGGGAGAACCCGTGATCGGGAGCGACGGCGAGCCCGTTACGGCCCCGCTGAAGCTCATCGTGCTGTGGCTCATCACCGGGGGCCTGTTCTTCACGGTCTTCATGCGGTTCATCAACATCAGGGGATTCAGGCATGCCATCGGGCTGATCCGCGGCCGGTACGACAACCCTGACGACAGCGGAGAAGTGTCGCATTTCCAGGCGCTCACCACCGCCCTGTCGGCAACGGTAGGCCTCGGCAACATCGCCGGGGTGGCCATCGGCATCACCATCGGCGGGCCGGGAGCCACCTTCTGGATGATCCTGGCGGGGCTGATCGGCATGTCGTCGAAGTTCGTGGAGTGCACCCTGGGGGTGAAATACCGCAAGATCAACGAGAACGGCGAGGTGTCGGGCGGCGCCATGTACTACCTCAAATACGGGCTCAGGAAGAAGAACCTGCGCTGGCTGGGCATGCTGCTGGCCTTCCTCTTTTCGGTGATGGTGATCGGCGGCTCGGTGGGCGGGGGCAACATGTTCCAGGCCAACCAGGCCTTCAGGCTGACGGAGACCTTCTTCCCTGCCATCCATGCGCATGGGGCCTGGTTCGGCGTGGGGATGGCCATCCTCGTCGGGCTGGTGATCATCGGGGGGATCAAGAGCATCGCCCGGGTCACCTCTAAGATCGTGCCCTTCATGGCCCTGCTCTATGTAGCCACGGCCATCGTGATCATCGCCATCAACATCAACTACACGGGTACGGCCTTCCAACTTATCATCGAC
>CAZHYA010000455.1:0-1598 GCA_964536525.1 uncultured Bacteroidales bacterium
CGGCAAAGACCCAGCTCCTCCGTAAGGCCGGGATGGTAAAGGGCAAAAAAATCAAGCAGGCAATCCTCATCGCTCATTGCGATAGTTCTTTGCATTTGCTTCAAAAACTGCAGGATCCGCAACCCGTCGATCCTGTCGCGGCAGGCCTTTGTAAAAACTTCCACCGTTCGCGAATTCCTGCGCAAGGGCTCCCAGGGATCATCATCCCTGATATGGCTGGCGAAAAATGCATCCATCGGGGTACCTTCGGCACCTGCATAAAGCCGCGGAAAAGCATCATAAGTGGCACCGACGTCATCAAAGAGCGAATGATGATAGATAGGATAGCTGTCCCAATGGCCCATCGCGCCCTTGATCATCGCCGGCCCGGTGCCGAAAAATACCCTGTCGGAAAAACGGGCGGCAGGGTACACTTTTTCCCTGTTCCAGGTCAGCAGCCTGCCAAACTTGACAAGCTTCTGAAGAAAATAGAAATCCTCCCCGCTCTTTTTCGGTGTCATGCCCCCGATGGCCCGGTATGATTTTACCGGTAGGGCCATGGCCGACCCGAGCGCCGTATAGCTGTATGGGTTCCTGATCCGCCACAGGTTTACGGCATAGTGGCGCATATAGATCTCGTACCTCAGAATGGCCCTGTCTTCGGCCTCGTGGCCACACAGCTTAGGGTAATAGGGCACCGACAGGCCGACGGCATCGCCGTGCTAATAAAAATTATCAAGCACCAACCTGAAATACCCTTCAGCGAAGCATGTGTCGCCGTCGAGGCTGATGATGATATCGACGGCATCAGCATCTGCAGATGCTGCATCCATCACCACCTTCCTGGCCCAGCCCACACCATGGTCCTTCCCCTGCCAGCCTTTTCCTTTACTGCACCTGTCGATGAGCTTCACCGGAAAGTCAGCCTGCTCCCTGATGTAAGCCATCGACTGTTGATTTCTCTCGCAAACCTCCCTCTTCCCGCCATCATCCCACCACGCGTCGGGTTGGTTCACACAAAAATAAACCGCGAAATCGCGCACATCCTGCGCATCGATGCACTTCAGCAGCACCGGCAGGTACTCCAGTTCGTCCATGAGGGGGATCGTGATATGCAGTTTGGGAGGCATGGGGATGCAAAGTAAAAGGAAAATGGAATATGGAATATGGAAATGGAAAAAGGAAAAGGATTGCCGGCCTGGCCGTTTTCATTATTTTTAAGTTAATACCATGCTGTTTTTCCCCGGGTAAAGGAAATTTATCTATTTTTGGTGTAATTTATAATGATTCTAAATAGCTGATTATGGAAATGAATGAGGTACTGGAAAGGTTGCCGGGGCATTTGCTCGACCTGGTGATCGACCAGCCATACAATGCATATACGGCGCAGGACCATGCCCTGTGGCGTTACGTTATGAGGCAGAATGTTCGGTACCTCAGCCGTTACGCATATGGGTCGTATACGGAAGGGCTCAGGAAGACGGGCATCAGCATCGACCGCATTCCCCACATGTATGGGATGAACAGGATTTTGAAGGAGATCGGTTGGGCTGCGGTGGCTGTCGCAAAAGACTTGACGTTCCCTGTTATTTTCTGATGAGATAGAGGTTCCCCCGTAG
>CAZHYA010000456.1:0-1587 GCA_964536525.1 uncultured Bacteroidales bacterium
TATCGCAAGAAGACCTATCTCAACTTCAGGAACAACCTCACCCTGCTTTACAAGAACCTTCCGGGCGACCGCCTGGCCAGGGTTTATGTTGCCCGCATCTTCCTCGACGGAGTGGCCGCGTTCAAGTTCCTGCTCGAAGGCAGCCTGATGTCGTTCATCGCCGTGACAAGGGCCCATGTGAGTTTTCTGCGGACCCACAGGACGACGCTGGCGGAGCGCAGGATGACCGAACGCCGCCATGTTTCACAGATCTACCGGGGCAACATCGCGTTCGACTATTTTCTCAAGGGAAAGAAACTGTTTTCAGACCTGCCGGAGGAGAAATTCACTAAATGACCAGGCTAAGCAAGGCCAGGCGGTAAAATTCCAGCCCGAAGCCGGATATGCTGCCCTTTGCGGCAGGAGCAATGTAGGAGACCTGCCGGAAATCCTCACGGGAAAAGATGTTGGAGATATGGACCTCTACCACAGGTGTGCCGATGGCCCGCACGGCATCGCCAATGGCCACGGAAGTATGGGTATAGCCTCCGGCATTGAGGATGATGCCGTCGTAAGCGCCGTCGGCCTCATGCAGCCTGTTGATGATCTCCCCCTCGATATTGTTCTGGAAATGATCGACCTGTATGGAGGGGAATTCCTTACGCAGCTTTTGCAGGTAATCTTCGAAACTCCCCGTGCCGTAGACGGCCGGCTCACGGCTGCCGAGCAGGTTCAGGTTGGGCCCGTTGATGATGATGATGCGCATGGGGCAAAGATAGTGAAAATGATAATTAGGGACTGGGGGCTGGGGACTGGGGACTGGGTATGTAAATAATTTTTAATTTTGGATTGAACTGTTTAGCCATGTTGACATTGCGCGACCGATTCATTGCTGCTGCCAGGGACTACCGCTACCTGCTGGAGCAGAACTATCCGCAGAAAGGGATCATCAAGCTGATCGGCGACCGTTATGCGCTCAGCGGCACCGAAAGGACCATGCTTTACCGCGGAATCACCACGAAGGAAAACTGCGTCAACAGGAAAAAGAAACTCGCCCTGGTCAGGGAGGTCAAAGGCAGCGGGCTGACCATCGACGGCTACAACGTGATGCTGACCATCGGCAACTACCTCAACGGAAACACAGTATTTATCAGCAACGACAGGCTGCTGCGCGATGCCGCCGAGATGCACGGCAAGGTGTTCAGGAAGGAGTTGATGGACCGTGTGTTAAAACTGCTGCTCGACGACCTGCTATACCTGAGAATTTCGCCGGCGCTGATCTTCTTCGACCGCCCGGTGAGCAAGTCCGGCGAGCTGGGAATGAAGGTCAGCAGGGCCATGCAGGAGACAGGCATCCCCGGCCACGCAGAGACCGCCGACTCGGCCGATTATATGCTCAAGCATGCCAGACAGGGATACATCGCCACTTCCGACTCCAGCATCATCGACCAGAGCCCGCTGAAGGTCTTCGACCTGGCCAGGCATGTGATCGCAAGGAACTTCAGGCCGGCGTTTATGGAACTGGGGAAATAGGCGTCGGGCATCGGGCATCGGGCGTCGGGCGTCAGGTCCCGATTCCCGGTTCCCGGGATCGCGGATCCACGAAAA
>CAZHYA010000457.1:0-1586 GCA_964536525.1 uncultured Bacteroidales bacterium
ACACCCAGTCCCCAGTCCCTAGTCCCCAGCACCTAGAATCCGGCATCCGGCATCCTCTCCTCACTAATCATTAATCACTTGGATCTCCTTTCCCCCGTCCCTCGTCCCGCGTACCGCAAACCGCATCCCGCATCCCGCATCCCGGATATTTTCTATCTTTACTCGCTTAATGGTCAAACGCATCATAAAAACCAAAACAAAAACCATGGAACAGGACATCCGGATCATTCCCGGTAACAGGAACAGGCTGGCCAGGTATATCTTTTCGCTGAAAGGTTACAGGATATTGTACGCCGTGCTGATCGCCCTGGGCATTGTTATGATCCCCGTGATCTTTGCATACTTCGACGGCAATTTCATTAATCCTGCCCTGAAGGCCGATATCTTGGGGGACTATGCCAACATGGCCTTTTATTTCATCGGCTTCCCGGCCATGCTGGTGACGGCCATCCTCTATGCAGGGAAGTTTCCGGAGGTGCTGCAACAGCTGAGGGACAACGAGATCATCAATACCAGCGATGCCGACTGGAACAGGTTCAAGACGAGGGCCAACGAGATCTATGCAAAGTGGTATTATACCAGCGGGCCGCATCTTATTGCCCTGGTGGTTACCGTTTCGCTGTTCTTCGTTTTCCGGAATCCCAGGAACCCGATCTGGTATTCGCTCGAGACGGATGAATTCGTTTACCTGGGCGGCTGGGCGCAGCTGATCGTTTACTATATGACCTTTTACACCTTCAGCCTGAGCTTGCTCAATATCCTGGCCACCTACCGCATCCTCAAGGTCCTTTTTGCCGCGAACCGGATCAATGTGCAGCCCCTGCACCCCGACAAGTGCGGGGGGCTGGCACCCCTCGGGGCCCTGTCGCGCACCCTGATCTATGGCATCGTCTTCCTGGGCATCATCGTGGCCCTCAACGTGCATTTCAACTATTATCAATTCGGCAGGGAGTTGACCAACCCGCTGCAAATAAGTATCATGCTGGGATACCTGCTGATGGCCTACGTTATCTTTTTCCTGCCCCTGCATGCCGCACACAAACCCATGAAACGGGCCAAAGAAGAAGAACTAAAGGTCATCCATCATTACATTGCCCGGTTCAACAAGGAGATCAAGAAGGATTTCGAGGAGCACAGGGACATTGACGCCGGGGCCCTGGAGAACTTCAACAATGCCAGGGAGATGTACGACATCACCATGCAGATGCCGGTGTATCCCTATAATGTCAGGACGGTGGTGTCGTTTGTTTCCAGCGTGGCCGTGCCCGTGCTGCTGTATTTCATGCAGCGGTTTCTGGACAGCGTGTGATGAGGGATACTGGCGTCAGGTATCAGGCGTCAGGCGTCGGGCGTCGGGTCCCGATTCCCGGTTCCCGGGACATCAGGCATTGAGAAATCTGAAATCTGATATTTGATGTCTGAAATCTGAAGTATCTTGAAGTACAAGGCATTACGTTCCGGTATCTGGCATCCCTTCTTCACTTATCCATAATCACTTATCTATCATCATTGAAGCTTTGTGATAAGGGGTTGGCAGGTATTGACGATCCCGCAGGGATTCCACAATAATAACTCCGGGTGAAACC
>CAZHYA010000458.1:0-1563 GCA_964536525.1 uncultured Bacteroidales bacterium
ATTTCATTGTTTTTCGAGGATCCTCGATCCCGGGAACCGGGAATCGGGACCAGATGCCAGATGCCCGTTGCCTAGTCCCTGAAGCCTGGTGCCTAACGCCAGTGTTCAATGCCTCTCAAACCGTTCGTAAAACGGGTTCCCGTTGAAATAATACTTCACCAGGTTGGTGCAGCTGTCTTCGCCGATGTAGTCGATATAGCCGTTCTTCACGTCGAGGCCGGGCATGCTGAGCAGGGTGGTGCCGGTACGTATCCACCGGCAGTTGAGGTAGTTGCCCAGGGGCTCGTCGATGGTGGCCGAGAAGGCGGCGCCATAGAGGCTGATGCCGTTGGCAAAGCCGCTTATGACGAAGAGGTCGTCGTCGTGGAAGCCCGGGGTTTCGTTGCCGCCGACCCACATGAAGGCTTTCTCCGACTCCCAGCTGAAGCTGCCGTGCGACACGGTGTCGTAAATGGTGATGGTGCCCGCGGGGACGAGATGCTCAAACAGCGGGCTTCCCGTCTGCGAGAGGCCTGCATTGCGCACCGTGCTGCTGCCTGTGAGCAGGAGGCCGTCGACCACGTAGTTGTCGAGGCTGAGCGTGGCCACGGCGCCGGTCTCTCCGAAGTCCTTGTCGAGGCTGGCCGTGATCACCCCTTTGCGCACCTTGCCGTCGGGGCAGGGGGTGTAGTAGGGGAGGTAGTCGATCACGTAGGTGATGCCGCCAACGGTGTCGCAGGTGCACTGGGCGCCGAACACCTCGTTGCTGCCGGTGGCCCTGAGGGTGCTGTCGTTCACCACCATGAAGAAGATGTTGAAGAGCTGCGACCAGGCCCGCTCGGCGATCACCTGGTTGTTGGCCACGGCGAGGCTGGGGTTGTAGTCGGTCTCGATGCTGCCCTTCTTGCAGGCAAGGAACAGTATGCCGGTGATGGCGAGGGCGAGGGCCGTATTCAGGATGCGTTGCTTCATGAAGGATGCTTTCGGGTATATACCTGTAACGAGTAAGGGAGCGAATTATTTTGCTCGTCCACATGGTCTTCGCTGCTCACCAGCTGCCATTCCCTTTCGTCGATCTCGGGGAAGAAGGTGTCGGCCTCGTAGTCGCGGTGCACCTTCGTGATGTACAGCTTGTCGGCCAGCGGCAGGAACTGACGGTATACCGAGCCTCCGCCGATGATGAAGCACTCTTCGCCGGGGTCGCATTTCGACAATGCATCTTCGATGCTGTAGGCCATGATGCAGCCTTCGTAGCGGTCGGACGGGTCGTCGGTGATCACGATGCTGGTGCGTTTGGGTAGCGGCCGCACGGGCAGCGAGAGAAAGGTGTTCTTCCCCATGATCATCTTGTGACCGAGGGTGATCTTCTTGAAATGTTTCAGGTCGTCGGAGATGTGCCACAGAAGGTCGTTGTCCTTCCCGATGGCGTTGTTCGCCGCAACGGCTACGATGATGGATACCGGCATGGGAGATTGTTTTGTGCAAAAATAAGGAAATCTGAAATCTGAGATCTGGACTTTTTGCAGACGGATGCACCTCACCCCCTTATCTCTTCTCTCCGGGATGCTATTCTGCAACACCCCT
>CAZHYA010000459.1:0-1541 GCA_964536525.1 uncultured Bacteroidales bacterium
CCAGCGGCTGCGGTACCTTTGCTCTCCAAACTGGCTGCTCCCCCCTTCAAAAATTATTTCCACCTCAATGTCGCGGATCACCACCAGCTCCCGGCTCACGGGATTGTACTGGAAGGGAGTGATGCCAAGCATCACCACATCCACCCCCCTGAGCCTGGCGGGTTGCGAAAGTTTTACCGGTTCCGAGGGGTAAAAGGCATCCTTCCCGTAAATGGCCATGTTCTTCTCATAATGCAGCGGGCTGTCGTCATCTTCAAATGGTATGCGCGGGGCAGGTGCAAGCGATACATCACTGAATGTTTCCGTTTGCATACGGATCACATTGAGCCTTGCTGTTGCCCCTGACGGGATGGCGATATACCTTCCCTGACCGGGAAGATCGGGCGCTCCTTCATCGTTGGGGAGCATCACTCCCGGCATCGCGATCACGGTCATGGCCTCATCGTTGATGATGGCCTGACCCCATTGAAAACTATTGACGGAATGGATCACCCGAACTCCTGATTGGTCTGATTGAACAAGGGTGAACCCGTGGTCCGACCAGCTGTCGGTATAATTCAACTGTTCGCCGGAAACAACTAACGACATGAACAGTATCGCTGCCGTCGCTGATAATATTTGCCTTAAATGCATGATCCTGTTTTTTATTTGGTTTTGTTTATAAATTTTGTCCTAAGAACCATACAAATATACTAATCACTGAAGTCATGATTAATAAATGATGACTTTTTTGGTGGCAATTACTGAGTTCGTCCTCAGGGTGCATAAGTAGATACCGCTATTGAGTTTTTGTCCGTTCATATCGTTGCCGTCCCAATTCAGCTGGTGAGTGCCGGCAGCAACTTCATTATTAAGAAGTGTAGCCACCTTTCGTCCGTCCATGCTGAAAATTTCAACGCTCACAGCCGTGCTTGCATCCAGGTTAAAGGATATGGTGGTCTGCCCGGTGAAGGGGTTGGGATATATTTTGCTGATAGGGTTGTTATCCGCGTTTCCTTCTTCCTGAATGCCTGTGGCGATATCACCAAAGAATTCGAGGTATTCGAGCATGAGTTGCTTCTTTGTCGACGGGTTGTCGCCATCAGTCAGGTCGCCGAATTCCCAGTTGCAGCCGATAGTCTTGTAAGAGCCCTCGTCGTAGGCCACGGCACAGCCGTAGGTGGGCTCAGGGCTGCTGAATATCGTGAAGGCACTTCCTTCGGGTACCAGGTAATGATCGTTATAGGGGCTGGAGCCGGCAAAGTCGAAGGTCATCCCTTCGGTGAAGGTGCCGGTTTTCCCGGTAATGGTGTCGTATTCGAACCAGGTGTCGACCACCACCTCGATGTTGAACTTGGTATGGATGGGCTGCGGCTGGTCATCATGCCATGTGCGACGCCCTTCAAGATAAAGTTTGCCCCCGCTGTTCAGGTATTGTACCAGCTTTGCGCTTTCTATCGTGGTCAGTTCATGGCCGGTGAAAATGATTCCCAACGACACGAAGACCGATTTGTATATGCTCAGGTCGTCGGGGAATGATGTCGCATAGCTGGCAATGAGGT
>CAZHYA010000460.1:0-1524 GCA_964536525.1 uncultured Bacteroidales bacterium
GGCGACATCGAGGCCATGCACGAGCAGTTGGTGGAATTCGCACCCACCCACGCGGTGGTGGACCTCAAGCTGGCCGAGGGCGCGTCCGGCCTCGCCTGCGTGAAGGCACTGCACGAACACGATGCCGACATCATGATCGTGATGAAACCGAAGTCGGAATGGGTGAGTGCCGGCAACAGGGATGAGATGTCGGAAAAAATGAAGGAAGCTTTGGCGGTACTGCCAGGCGTTTCATTCGAGTTCACCCAGCCTATACAGTTGCGCTTCAATGAATTGATGACGGGCGTGAAGGCCGATGTTGCCGTAAAGATCTATGGCGACGATCTCGATCTGCTCTATGAAAAAGCCAACGAAGCCGCTGCCATGATCAACGATATCGAAGGGGCAGGCGATGTGAGGGTGGAACAGATCGTAGGCCTCCCACAACTGGTGATCAGTTACAAGCGCGACAGGCTGGCCCGTAACGGACTGAATATTGAGGATATCAACAGGATCATCAGAACGGCCTTTGCCGGTGAAACTGCCGGCACCGTCTTTGAGGGGGAAAAACGTTTCGACCTTGTGGTAAGGCTTTGCGAAGAATGCAGGAACAGCATCCAGAGCATTCAGAATCTGAGGGTGAACAATCCTGCCGAAGAGCTGATCGTGCTTAGCCAGGTGGCCGACATCAGCATCAGGGAAGGGCCCATGCAGATCAGCAGGGACAATGCCAGCCGGAGGATCACCATCGGCATCAACGTGAGGAACCGCGATGTGGAATCCTTCATCACCGAGGTAAACGACCGGCTTGAAAGTGGTTTTGATCTTCCGGCAGGGTATTACATCACCTACGGCGGACAATTCGAAAACCTTCGGGAGGCCAGGAAGAGTTCATCGATAGCAGTGCCTATTGCGCTGGCCGTCATCCTCATTCTACTCTATTTCGCCTTCTATTCGCTCAAGCATGCCCTCATGATCTTCACGGCTATCCCTCTTGCAGCCGTGGGCGGCATCTGGGCCCTTGTCATCAGGGGCATGCCCTTCAGCATCTCTGCGGGTGTTGGCTTTATCGCTCTTTTCGGGGTGGCCGTGCTCAACGGCATCGTGCTCATTTCCTATTACCAACAACTTAAAAAGGAAGGTATGTCCGGTTTGCTCGAACGCGTAATTATTGGCACCAGGGCAAGGTTGCGGCCTGTGCTCATGACCGCCTCGGTGGCTGCACTGGGCTTTGTACCCATGGCGTTGTCTACCGCCGCAGGCGCGGAAGTGCAGAAACCCCTGGCCACAGTGGTTATTGGGGGCATTATCACCTCCACTTTCCTCACGTTGGTGTTCCTCCCGTTGATATATGTGATGTTTGATGAAGGGCTGAAATTAAGGGGCAGAAAAACGGGTAAAACGCTGCTTGTCCTCCTCCCGCTGCTGTTCACCGGCATTGCAGGCCATAGCCAGGCACAGGGAGAGGTTAAGGCCATCAGCGTAGATGAAGCGAAGATGTGCTCATCAAGGGTGCCAACGTCAGTCTGTCCACCGGCGGCCTGA